>NZ_BAAHBM010000018.1:0-50615 GCF_054776675.1 Angustibacter aerolatus | reverse complement strand
CCCCTGCGCCCGGGCTCGCGCTGCCGCGCGCTCCCCCGCGCAGCCGCGGGCCGGGCGAGCGGGCGCGGGTCGGACGGGCGGGCGCGGGTCGGACCGACGGGCCGTCGGCGTAGGGTCCGCGTGTGCACGTGCTGCTGCTGATCAACCCGGCAGCCACCGCCGCCGACCCGGCGTTGCACGAGGCGGTGCGGACGGCGCTCGTCGGCGCGGCCGTCGTCGAACGGGTCGAGGTCGTGCAGACCGAACGACGCGGGCACGCCCGCGAGCTGGCCGCGGCCGCCGGCCGCGACGGGGTGGACGTCGTCGCGGCGGTCGGCGGCGACGGCACCGTCAACGAGGTGGTCGACGGGCTCCTCGGCGGTGCACCCGCAGGTCCGGCGCACCCGGCACCCGGCGACGACCCGACCGAGCGGACCACGGGCGGTCCGGCGCTCGTGGTCGTGCCGAACGGCGCGACGAACGTGCTGGCGCGGGCGCTCGGCCTCCCCCGGCACCCGCTGCGCGCCGCGCACGCGCTGGTCGCGGCGCTGGAGGCCGGGCACGAGCGGCGGATCGGCGTCGGGCTGCTCGAGCACCTCGACGACGCGCGACCAGCCGCCGCACCGGGTGCCGCGCAGCACCACGGGCCGCCGGCGGACGGCACGGCGGCGTCCGACGGCACCGTCAACCTGGCGCAGCGACCCCGGACGGCGGACGTGCCGGGCGAGCAGCGGGCCGCCCGCTGGTTCGTGCTGAACGCGGGGCTCGGGCTCGACGCCGCAGCCATCGCGCACGTCGAGCTGGGCCGGCTGGCCGGACGCCGGGCGACGAACCGGGCCTACGCGCTCGCGACGCTGCAGGCCTGGCGGGCCAGCGACCGCACCGACGCACCGCTGCAGGTGCGCACCCCCGACGGCCTCGAGGAGTCGCTGGCAGCGGTGATGGTGACGAACACCGACCCCTGGACGTACCTCGGGCCGCGCCGGATGCGCCCGACCCCGCGCTCGTCGTTCGACCTCGGGCTCGACGCCACCGCGGCCCGCCGCATGCACCTGGGCGGCACCCTCGAGAGCCTCGGCCGGATGCTCGCCCACCGCCCGGCTCCGCTGCGCACCACGTGGTCGGCGCACGACCAGCCGTGGCTGGAGGTGCGGTCGGCGAGGCCGGTCGCGCTGCAGGTCGACGGCGACTACCTGGGTGAGACGACGGGCGTCCGGCTCACCGCGCGCCCGGACGCCGTGCGGCTGGTCGTGCCGCTCGGCGGTCCCCCCTTGCGGTCGCGGTGAGCCGATCGGGCTGGTACTCCTGAGAGCGACAGAACGGGCGACGTGCACCCACGACGTCCGGTTCGCCCCGGTCTGCACACGTCGTAGGCCGTGACCCACCCCTTCGCCAGCGAGTTCGTCACAGATCGATCACGAGTTTGGCCTTGTGCTCGGTGTCGCCGAGTTGAGAGGCTGGAACACCGCGGGTGAACGACGCGTTCTCCCGGGTGACCGCTCGTGAATCGCTTCACAAGGTGTGGACGAGCCGTCACCGCATCACCGAGCTGAATGGAGACCGATCCCGATGGACTGGCGCCACCGTGCCGCCTGTTTGGACGAGGATCCCGAGCTGTTCTTCCCGATCGGCAACACCGGACCCGCCATCCTCCAGATCGAGGAGGCGAAGGCCGTCTGCCGTCGCTGCCCCGTCACCGAGACGTGCCTCAAGTGGGCGTTGGAGTCCGGGCAGGACGCCGGCGTCTGGGGCGGGCTGTCCGAGGACGAGCGTCGGGCGCTGAAGCGTCGCAACGCCCGGGCCCGCCGGGCCGTCTGAGCACAGGAACACGCAGGACCTCACCAACGGACGACCGCACCACCCGCAGCACCGCGAAACGCCCCGGCCGCACCGGCCGGGGCGTTCGCGCGTCCGCGGGCTAGGCGAGCTGCCGGGGGCGCAGGTGCAGCCGCACCTCGGTGCCGCCGCCCTCGCGCGGCGCCCAGTCGATGCTGCCGCGCAGCTCGCCCACCAGGGCGCGCACGATCTGCAGGCCCAGCCCACCGCTCGGTGCCGTGGTGCCCGCGGGCAGCCCGGCGCCGTCGTCGCTGACCAGCACCTCCAGCACGTCGAGCGCCTCGTCGCCCTCGTTGGCCCGCTCGGCGGAGATCTCCACCGTGCCGCCGTCGCGCCCGCCCAGCCCGTGCTCGACGGCGTTCTGCACCAGCTCGGTGAGCACCAGCGACAGGGCGGTGGCGTCCTCGGCCCGCAGCCGCCCGAAGTGCCCGGCGTGCTGGGTGCGGACGCCGCCGCCGGGGCTGGCCACCTCCACGACCTGCGACAGGCCCATCTTCGCGACGTCGTCGAACTCGACGTTCTCGTCGTGCCCGGTCGACAGCGTCTCGTGCACCAGCGCGATCGCCCCGACCCGCCGCACCGCCTCGTCGAGGGCCGCCCGGGCCGGGCCGCCGTCGAGCCGGCGCGCCTGCAGCCGCAGCAGCGCCGCCACCGTCTGCAGGTTGTTCTTCACCCGGTGGTGGATCTCGCGGATCGTCGCGTCCTTGCTGAGCAGCTCGCGCTCGCGCCGGCGCAGCTCGGTGACGTCGCGCACCAGCAGCAGCGCACCCACCCGCTCGCCGGCGTGCATCAGCGGGATCGCGCGCATCGACAGCGTGGTGCCCCGCCCGTCGACCTCGGTGCGCCAGGGCGCTCGCCCGGTCAGCACCAGCGGCAGCCCCTCGTCGACCGTGCCCTGCGCGCGCACCAGCGGGGTGGTGACCTCGGCCAGCAGCTGCCCGATGAGCCCGCGGTCGTTGCCGAGCCGGTGGTACGCGGAGACCGCGTTCGGGCTGGCGTAGGTGACCCGGCCGTCGAAGTCGAGCCGCAGGAACCCGTCGCCCACCCGCGGCGCGCCGCGGCGGCGTCCGGTCGGTGCGGCGGTCACCGGGAAGGCGCCCTCGGCGATCATCACGGCGAGCGCGTCACCGACCGCCACGTAGTTCTGCTCGAGCAGGCTCGGCGTGCGCATGTTCGTGAGGTTGGTGTGCCGCGACAGGACGGCGATCGGCCGCCCGCCGCGCACCACCGGGAGGGTGTCCTCGCGCACCGGCTCCTCGACGTCCCAGTCGGGGTCGGCGCCCTGCAGGATGCGCACCTGCTCGAACGCGTCGTCGAGCTGCGGGCGCCGCCCGCGCGGCACCGTGCCCCCCACGACGTCGTCGAAGAACACCGTGGTGCCGGTGGTCGGCCGCACGTGCGCCACGGACAGCCAGCCCTCCTCGACGGCCACCCACAGCACGAGGTCGGCGAACGACAGGTCCGACACCAGCTGCCAGTCGCCGACGAGCTGCCGCAGCCACTCGACGTCCTGCTCGCTGAAGTCGGTGCGCTCGTGCAGCAGGTCGTTCATCGTAGGCACCCGACGAGCCTAGGGCGCGGGCCCCTCGGTGCGCTGTCAGGCCCCCGACCCGCTGCGGACGACGCCGCGCAGCCCGCGCAGCGCCACCGACAGCGCGGCGATGCTGGTGCTCTCGACCCCCCGGACGTCGGCGACGAGGTCGCGCACGCGGGTCAGCGACTCGCGGTTGACCTCCTCCCAGGTCGCCAGCCGCTCGGTCGCGGGCAGCCCGGCGGCGGTGGTCTGCAGCACCGACGTCACCAGCTGCTCGAGCACGGCGTAGAGGTCGTAGCGCAGGGCGGCACGGGCCAGCGCGTCCCACCGGTCGTCCCGCGGCAGCGCCGTGATGAGGCTGAGCACCGCGTCGACCTCGAACCGGTCGCTCACCACGAAGTACAGCGCCGCGACCTCCTCGGCCGGCGTCGACGTCGCGAGGGAGATCTCGGTGACGTCGAGCAGCACGAACACCTCGAGCAGCTCGGCGGTGCGCCGGGCCAGGTCGGCGGGCACGCCCAGCTCGACGAGCGAGGCGACCCGCGCCTGCAGCGCGTCGCGCTCGGCACCGGTCACCAGGTCGCCGAGCCCGTCGCGCAGCCGCTGCACGACCGGGCGGTACCGCTCGATCTCGGCGGCGATGTCGACGATCGCGGGACGCGACTGCACCAGCCAGCGCACCGCGCGGTCGACCAGGCGCCGGAACTCCAGGTACACGGCGCTCTGCGCGGACGTCGGCACCTGGTTGTCGAGCGCCTCGACCTGCTCGACGAAGTCGCGCATCCCGAACACCTCGCGGGCCACGACGTAGGCGCGCGCGGTCTGCGCCGGCGTCGCCTGCGTCTCCTCGTGCAGCCGGAACTCGAACGTGATGCCGCCGCGGTTCACGATGTCGTTCGCCAGCGAGGTGACGACGATCTCGCGGCGCAGCGGGTGCTGGTCGAGCCGGTCGCCGTACCGCTCGACGAGCTCGCGCGGGAACGCCTCGCGCAGCGTGCGGCCGAACCACGGGTCGTCCGGCAGGTCGCTGTGCAGCAGCTCCTCGGTCAGCGTCATCTTCGCGTAGGCCACCAGCACCGAGAACTCCGGCGAGGTCAGGCCCTGCCCCTCGTCGTGCCGCCGGGCCAGCGCCGCGTCGGTCGGCAGGAACTCCAGCGCGCGATCGAGCAGCCCGCGCCGCTCGAGGTCGCTCATGAACCGGCGGTGCACCGGCAGCATCCCGTGCGCCTGGTAGCGCGCGTTGCCCAGCAGCACGTTCTGCTCGTAGTTGTCGCGCAGCACGAGTCCGGCGACGTCGTCGGTCATGTCGGCCAGCAGGGCGTTGCGCTGCTTGACCGTGAGGTCGCCCTCGGCCACCACGGCGTTCAGCAGGATCTTGATGTTCACCTCGTGGTCGGAGGTGTCGACGCCGGCCGAGTTGTCGATGGCGTCGGTGTTGACCCGCACGCCGTGGGCGGCCGCTTCGATGCGGCCGAGCTGGGTCAGGCCGAGGTTGCCGCCCTCGCCCACCACCCGCGCCCGCAGCTGCCCGCCGTCGACGCGGATGGCGTCGTTGGCCCGGTCGCCGACGTCCGCCGCCGTCTCGTGGCCGGCCTTCACGTAGGTGCCGATGCCGCCGTTCCAGAGCAGTGCGACCGGCGCGGTGAGGATCGCGCGCATCAGCTCGGCCGGGGTCAGCGAGCGCGGCCCGTCGCCGAGGCCGAGCACCTGGGAGGCCTGCGCCGACAGTGGCACCGACTTGGCCGAGCGCGGGTACACGCCACCGCCCGGCGACAGCAGCGAGGTGTCGTAGTCGGCCCACGACGAGCGCGGCAGGTCGAACAGCCGGCGGCGCTCGGCGTACGAGACCGCGGCGTCCGGGTCGGGGTCGACGAACACGTGCCGGTGGTCGAACGCGGCGACGAGCCGGATGTGCTGCGACAGCAGCATCCCGTTGCCGAACACGTCGCCGCTCATGTCGCCGACGCCGACCACCGTGAAGTCCTCGGTCTGCGTGTCGACGCCGAGCTCGCGGAAGTGCCGCTTCACGGACTCCCAGGCGCCCCGGGCGGTGATGCCCATCGCCTTGTGGTCGTACCCGGCCGAGCCGCCGGAGGCGAAGGCGTCGCCGAGCCAGAAGCCGTACGACTCGGCGACGTCGTTGGCGATGTCGCTGAACGTCGCGGTGCCCTTGTCGGCCGCCACGACGAGGTAGGTGTCGTCGCCGTCGTGCCGCACGACCCGCTGCGGCGGCACCACGGTGCGCGCCTCGCCGGTGCCGGTGATGTCGTCGGTGACGTCGAGCATCGCCGAGATGAAGGTGCGGTACGCCGCGACGCCCTCGGCCAGCCAGGCGTCGCGGTCGACCGCCGGGTCGGGCAGCTGCTTGGCGTAGAACCCGCCCTTGGCGCCGGTCGGCACGATGACGGCGTTCTTCACCATCTGCGCCTTGACCAGGCCGAGCACCTCGGTGCGGAAGTCCTCGCGCCGGTCGCTCCAGCGCAGCCCGCCGCGGGCGACCGCGCCGAAGCGCAGGTGCACCCCCTCGACCCGCGGCGAGTGCACCCACACCTCGTAGGCCGGGCGCGGGGCGGGCAGGTCGGGCACGGCGTGCGGGTCGAGCTTGAGGCTGGTGTACGGGTGCGGGCTGCCGTCGGCGCGCCGCTGGAACCAGTTGGTGCGCAGCGTCGCGCGGACGACGCCGAGCAGCGCCCGCAGGATGCGGTCGTGGTCGAGGCTCGCGACGTCGTCCAGCGCGGCGCCGACCTGCTCGACCAGCACGTCGCAGAGCTCGGTGCGCCCCTGTGCGTGCGCGTCGCCGTCGAAGCGGTCGGGGTCGAAGCGCGCCGCGAACAGCTGTACCAGCAGCCGGGCGACCGACGCGTTGGCCAGCAGGCACGACTCGACGTACTCCTGGCTGAAGGTCAGCCCGGTCTGCCGCAGGTACTTCGTGAGCGCGCGCAGCAGCGCCACCTGGCGCCAGTCGAGCGCGGCGGCGAGCACCAGCCCGTTCAGCCCGTCGCTCTCGGCGCGACCGGACCACACCGCGGCGAACGCGTCCTGGAACATCGCCCGGGTGCGCTCCGGGTGCTCGCCGGTCCACCCGCCGGCGCCGCGGTAGCGCAGCCCGAAGTCGTAGACGTGCAGGGTGCGGCCGTCGGGCAGGTCGAGCGCGTACGGCCGCTCGTCGACGACCTCGACGCCGAGGTCGCCGAACGTCGGGAGCACGCCGGTGAGCGACAGCGTCTCGCCGCGGTACAGCTTGAAGCGGCGCTCCTCCGGCGGGCGACCGGGCTCCTGGTACAGGTTCATCCGCGGGTCGGCGCCGGGCTGCTCCTCGCCGGCGGCGTCCAGCGCGGCGACGTGGCGCAGGTCGGCGACCGCGACCCGGGCGGCGAAGTCCTCCTTGTACGCCTCGGGGAACGCGCCGCCGTACACGGCCTGCAGGCGCGCCGCCTCCTCCTCGCCCACCTCCAGCCGCAGCGACTCGGCGAGGTCCTCGTCCCAGGTGCGGGTGGCGGCGACGAGCCGCTCCTCCAGCGCGGCGGGGTCGACGTCGGGCAGCACCGCCCCGCGCGGCACCCGGACGACGAAGTGCAGGCGGGCGAGCACCGACTCGGAGACGCGCGTGGTGTAGTCGACGCTCTCCCCCTCGAACGCCTCGCGCAGGATCTCCTCCATGCGCAGCCGCATCTGCGTGGTGTAGCGGTCGCGCGGCAGGTAGACCAGGCACGACATGAAGCGGCCGTAGTCGTCGCGCCGCAGGAACAGCTCGGTGCGCCGGCGCTCCTGCAGGTGCAGCACGCTGGTCGCCGTCTCGTACAGGTCGTCGAGGCTCGTCTGGAACAGCTCGTCGCGCGGGTACGTCTCGAGGATCTCCAGCAGGTCCTTGCCGGAGTGGCTCTCGGGGCGGAACCCGCTGCGGTGCAGGATCTCCCGCACCTTGGTGTCGATGACCGGCACCCGGGTGACGCTCTCGGTGTAGGCCGCCGAGGTGAACAGGCCCAGGAACCGCCGCTCGCCGGTGACCCGCCCCTCGGCGTCGTACGCCTTCACCCCGACGTAGTCGAGGTACACCGGCCGGTGCACGGTCGAGCGGCTGTTGGCCTTGGTCAGGATGAGCAGCCGCGGGTCGGCGGCCTGCGCGCGCACCTGGCCGGGGAGCCGGGCGAAGCTGCCGCTGAGCCGCTGCTCGCCACGCAGCACCCCGAGGCCGGTGCCGGGCACCGACCGCAGCGAGACGTCGTCGCCGGCGCCCTCGAGCACGTACTCGCGGTAGCCCACGAACGTGAAGCTGCCGTCGACCAGCCAGCGCAGCAGCCGGCGGGTCTCGGCCGCCGCGGCGGGGTCGACCGACGGCGGCACCACGTCGAGCTCGGCGGCCAGCCGCTCGGCGGCCTCTCGCATGGGACGCCAGTCCTCGACCGCGGCCCGCACGTCGCCCAGGACCCGCCGGACGTCGGCGACGAGGCCGTCGAGGTCGGCCTGGTCGGTCTCGCGGTCGATCTCGACGTGCATCCACGACTCGACCGCCGCGCCCTCGGGCAGCCCGGCCGGGTCGGTGGCGGAGCGGTCGAGCACCTCGAGCAGCTCGCCCTGCGGGTCGCGCCGGACCACGAGCTGCGGGTGCACGACGAGGTGGATCGCGCGGGCCAGCCGGGTCAGCTCGGCGGTCACCGAGTCGACGAGGAACGGCATGTCGTCGGTGACGACCTCGACCACCGTGTGGCCGCACGTCCAGCTGTGCTCGTCGACGCTGGGCGTGTAGGCGCGCACGCGGGCGGTGCCGGGACGGCGGCGCGCCGCGAGCTCGCGGTGGCTGGTGAGGGCGCCGAGGAGGTCCTCGGGACGGCGGACGAGCAGGTCGTCGTCCGGCACGTGGCGGTAGTAGCGCGCGAGCGCCGTGGTCACCGCCTCGCGGTCGGCGTGACCGGTGAGACCGGCCGCGGAGTCGATGAGCTGCTGCCGTGACCGTGCGGGTTGCGCCATGACTCCCGTGCCTCTGGACCGGTTGCCGCCGCGGGCGCGAACACCCGCAGCGGGCGCCGCACCTCGTCGTGCGGCCGAGGCCGAGCGTACAACCGCCGCAGGCCCTCGGGCGCCACGGGGTCGATCACCCTGTAACAACCATCGGCTCAGAGGGCGCCGCGCAGCTCCCAGAGCAGCGGGTAGAACCGCAGCGGCAGCCGGCTGCGCAGGTACGGCGCGCCGGTCGAGCCGCCGGTGCCGGACTTGGTGCCGATCTGCCGCTCGACCATCGTCACGTGCCGGGCCCGCCAGGCGGCCTGCTGCTCGTCGTGCACCAGCAGGCACTCCGCGAGCTCCCACAGGTCGCCGTAGCGGCCCCGGTCGCGCGCCACCGCGAGCAGCGACGCGCGCAGCCCCTCCTCGTCGCCGACGTCCAGCCCGGCGGCGCCCAGCGCCGACACGAACGCGTCCCACAGCGACGGCTCGGCCAGCCGGCGGCGCAGCCGCTCGCGGTCGGCCTCGCGCAGCCCGCGGAACCGGTCGAGGAACGAGGGGTCCTTGTGCCCCGACAGGAACTCGACCTCGCGGAACTGCACCGACTGGAAGCCGCTGGCCGGCGCCAGCTGGTGCCGGAACTCCAGGAAGTCCTGCGGGGTCATCGTCTCCAGGATCGCGACCTGGTCGACCAGCACGCCCTCGATGACGGCGACCCGGCGCAGCAGGTGCCGCGCCCACCAGAGCCGGCCGTCGGTCATCGCCTCACGGGCCGCCACCAGCTCGTGCAGCAGCTGCTTGAACCACAGCTCGTAGGTCTGGTGGATCGTGATGAAGAGCAGCTCGTCGTGGGCGTCCGTCTCGAGCCGCTGCTGGTCGAGCAGCTGCTCGACCCGCAGGTACGAGCCGTACGTGAGCCGCGCCCCCTCCTCGCCGAACTCCCTCGCCGTGGGGTCGGTCGGGTCGGCCCAGCGCTGCACGTCGCTCATGTGGCCGTAGCGTAGGGGCCCGATCGGGCCCACCCGCCCAGCGACGTCCGGAGGCAGCACGTGCAGCTCACCACCCAGCTCCGCTACCAGGCCGAGCCCGCCGCCGTGTGGGCGATGCTCACCGACCAGGCCTTCCACGAGGAGGTCTGCAAGGCGACGGGGGCGACCTCGTGGACGGCCGAGGTGGTGCCGACGGCCGACGGCGGCGCCACGATCACGACCCGCCGCACGCTGCCCACCGACGAGTTCCCCGACTTCGTGAAGTCGTTCGTGGGGTCGACGATCGACGTCGTGCGCACCGACGTGTGGCAGGCCGCGCGCGCCGACGGCAACCGCTCCGGCACGACGGTCGTCGAGATCAAGGGCGCGCCGGTGCGGCTCGACGGCACCATGCAGCTGACCACCGAGGGCGGCACGACCGTGCACGACGTCGACGGGCAGCTCAAGGCGTCGATCCCGCTGCTCGGCGGCAAGGTCGAGAAGGCCGTCGAGCCGCCCATCCGCTCGGCCATCTCGCGCGAGCAGCAGGTCGGCGGGCGCTGGCTGACCCGCTGACCGCCCACCGCGGCGCGGCACCCGGGTGACCGCCGCCGCGGGCAGTGGCAGAGTGGGCCGGGTGACCAGCGAGGACCAGCCGAAGAAGACCGACCACCGCGCCCGCCCGACGTCCGAGGCGTTCCGGGCGTTCATCGCGCAGGGCTGGGCACCGCGCCCTGCCGATCTGCCCGAGCGGGCCGAGGTCGCGAGCTGGACGCCGGCCCGCCGCGCGGCGGTCTCGGCGGCCTTCCCCGGCGAGCGGCTGGTGCTGCCGGCCGGCGGCCTGAAGGTGCGCTCGAACGACTGCGACTACGTCTTCCGGCCGCACTCGGCGTTCAGCCACCTGTCCGGCCTCGGCGCCGACCGCGAGCCCGACTCGGTGCTGGTGCTCGAGCCGCTCGACGACGGCGGCCACGAGGCGGTGCTCTTCTTCCGCCCCCGTGCCGGCCGCGACACCACCGAGTTCTACTCCGACGCGCGCTACGGCGAGCTCTGGGTCGGCGTCCGCCCGAGCCTGGAGGAGGTCGAGGCCGAGCTCGGCCTCACCGCGCGGCACCTCGACGAGCTGGCCGACGCCCTGAGCAAGGACGTCGGCAGCCTGCGGGTGCGCGTCGTCCGCGACGCCGACCCGCAGGTCACCGCCCTGGTCGACGCCGCTCGCGAGCAGGCCGAGACGTCGGACGCCGAGGCCGAGGCGGCGCTCGACGACGAGCTCGTCGTGGCGCTGAGCGAGCTGCGGCTGACCAAGGACGAGTGGGAGGTCGAGCAGCTGCGCGAGGCCTGCGCGGCGACGGCCGAGGGCTTCGAGGCGATCGTGCGCAGCCTGCCCGACGCGGTGGCCAAGGGCCGCGGCGAGCGGTGGGTCGAGGGCCAGTTCGGGCTCGTCGCGCGGCACGCGGGCAACGGCGTCGGCTACGACTCGATCGCCGCCGCCGGCGACCACGCGTGCACGCTGCACTGGATCCGCAACGACGGCGAGGTGCGCGAGGGCGACCTGATCCTGGTCGACGCCGGCGTCGAGGTCGACTCGCTCTACACCGCCGACGTCACGCGCACGATGCCGGTGACCGGCACCTTCAGCGAGACGCAGCGGCGCGTGTACGAGGCAGTGCTCGCCGCCCAGGAGGCCGGCATGGCCGCGGTGAAGCCGGGCAACCGGTTCAAGGACGTGCACGACGCCGCGATCCGGGTGATCGCCGAGACGCTGCACGAGTGGGGCCTGCTGCCGGTCGACGTCGAGACCTCGCTCGGTGACGAGGGCGGCCACCACCGCCGCTGGATGGTGCACGGCACCAGCCACCACCTCGGCATCGACGTGCACGACTGCGCGCAGGCCCGGCGCGAGGAGTACCTCGACGGCGAGCTGCGACCCGGCATGGTGATCACCGTCGAGCCCGGTCTGTACTTCAAGGCCGACGACGAGAGCGTGCCCGAGGAGCTGCGCGGGATCGGCGTGCGCATCGAGGACGACGTGCTGGTGACCGAGGACGGCTGCGAGAACCTCTCCGGGGCGCTGCCCCGCGGCGCCGACGAGGTCGAGGCGTGGATGGCGGGCCTGCTGAAGTAGCCCGCCCGTGAGCCTGCCGAGCCTGCCCGAGGTGCCCCGCGAGCGGCGCCGCACCTCGACCCTCGTGGCCTTCGCGGTCGGCGGGGTCTGTGCGCCGTCGCGCTGGCCCTCGGCGTCCGCGGCCTGCTGGCCGACCCCGAGCCGGCACAGCGTCCGCTGCCCCCGGTGGCCGGCGCCTCCCCGGTGGCGACCACGGCGCAGCCGACGCCGGTCGAGGAGACCCCCTCCCCCTCGAGCGCCGCGACCACCGACCCGACGTCCGACCCGACGCCCGACGACCGCGACCGCATCCAGTTCAGGTCACCGTCGTCGAACATCGGCTGCGCCCTCAGCTCGGCCGGCGCGCGCTGCGACGTCCGCGCCCGCGACTGGACGCCGCCCGCGAAGCCGGGCGACTGCCGGCAGGCCTGGGGCCGCGGGCTGCAGGTCGACGCCCGCGGGGCACGGGTGGTGTGCGCGGGCGACGTGGTGCAGGGCGGGGCCGCGCTCGAGTACGGCCGCACCCAGCGCAAGGGCCGGTTCGCGTGCACCAGCTCGGAGGCCGGCATGCGCTGCACCGGGCCGGGCGGGCACGGCTTCGAGCTGGCTCGCGCGGCGTACCGGGTGTTCTAGAGCGGCTGCTGCGGGCGGCCGGGCATGCGCTGCAGCAGCTCTTGGGCGGCCAGCAGGTGCCGGTGCTCGACCAGCACCTCGTAGCGCGTGGCGACCGTCTGCGTCACCGAGGTGAAGTCGCGGCGACCGCCGGTCGCGGCGAAGCCCGCCACGCCGAAGGCGATCCCGAACGCGATGCCGAGCAGCACGCCCGTCAGCAGCGACGACAGGAAGTTCGCGCGGCTGTCGAGCAGGTTGAGCAGCAGCCCGACGAACACGCCCATCCACGCACCGGACGCCGCACCCGCCATCGCGGCCCGGGCGTAGGTCAGGCGCCCGGTGACCCGCTCGACCTGCTTGAGCTCGGTGCCGACGATCACGCAGTTCTCCACCGGGAAGTGCTCGTCGCTGAGGTAGTCGACCGCGCGCTGGGCGTCGTCGTAGCGGTCGAACACGCCGAGGGACTGCGGGAAGTCGAGGTCGAGCGAGGGACGGACGCCTCGCGGCGCGGGTCCGGCCATGGGGTGCTCCTCCGTCTCGGGGACGCCCAGCCTCGCACACCGCCCCGGACGCGCCGAGAGGGCGGACCGCCCGGTCCGCCCTCTCGTCGTGGTGCCCGTGTCGGGGTCAGCGACCCTCGAGCTCGTCGCCGACGGCCGCGCTGTCGGCCGCCTCGCGCTCGTGGCTGGCGCCGCTCGTCGACAGCTCGCCGGCGATGTTCTCCAGGTGCGCGCGGACGAACCAGTGGAACAGCTCGAGGTCGCGCAGCTGGCCGATGATCATGTCCTCGGTCACCGGGTCGATGTCGGACGTCGTCTCCTGCGCGGCCCGGTGGCTCTCGATGACGCCGGTGTAGACCAGGTCGAGCGCACCGAGGTGCTCCTGCGTGGTCGCGCGCCCGAGCGAGTAGTCGTCCCAGGAGCGCTGCTCGACGATGGCGCCGGGGGTGCCCTGGGGGGAGATGCCCATGGTCGCCATCCGCTCGGCGGTGTCGTCGACCATGCCGCGCACCGCCTCGATCTGCGGGTCGAGCATCTCGTGCACCGCGATGAAGTTCTGGCCCACGACGTTCCAGTGGATGTGCTTCAGGGTGAGCGCGAGGTCGTTCAGCGCGTTCAGGCGGTCCTGCAGGATGCCGCCCACCTCTGCGCCCTGCTCCGGCGTCAGGCCGGGGATGGTGAAGCGGGGTCGGGCGGGGGTGGTGGTCATGCGTCTCAGCTCCTCTTCGTCCGGGTGTGCCTCGACGCTAGAGCGGCGCGGCGCCGCCCGCACCCGGGACGCGAACGGCCCCGGCAGCGGTGGGCTGCCGGGGCCGGGCGTGCGGGTCGTGCGTCAGGCGCCGCGACGGGGGTTGAGCGCGGCGGGCGCGTTCAGCGCGTCGAGCGTCCAGGCGTCGACGGTGCGGACGAGCCTGCGGAACGTGGTCATGACGATCTCCTCGGGGGCGTGGTGGTTCGGGCCTGTGGACGGCGGCACGCCCTCGTGCCGGTCGCATGCTGCAACGAGTGAATGGTACTACCTATTCCGCCTGGAGCCTGTGGACGACGGGACCGCGCCGGCTCGCCGCCGGGCACGATCGCCGTCATGCGCATCCCCTGCACCGTCGCCCGGCTCTCCCGCGACGCGTCCCACGGCCCCTGGCTCACCGCCCGCGTGCGCGGCGGGGCGCTCGTGATCCACAGCTCCAGCCTCTTCGTCGAGCCGGTCGCCGACGCCGAGGACGCCGAGGACGATGAGGACGAGGGGGACCAGGGGTCTGACGGGGCCGACGCGCCCGGCGTCGACGCCGGGCGCGAGGCGCCGCCGGTCGACGACGAACCCCGCTGCGAGTGGGTGTCGCGCGACGCCGTGTACCGGCTCGACCGCGAGCAGACCCGTGCGCTCGCGGCCGCGCTCGGGGTGCGGCCGTACCGGCTGCTGCGCGAGCTGGACAGCCGCCCGCGACGGGCGGAGATCGCCGACGAGCACATCGCGTTCTGGTTGCGGCGGTACGGCGTCGTGGCCGTGCCCTCGGTCGCCGTCTCCTACGGCGGTCCCGCGTGAGGCGTCTGCGACACGACGTGGGCTCACCAGGGCGTGCCGTCGACCACCTCGACCTGGCGGCTGCGCCGGCGCGCCCGGGCCCCGGCGCGCACGACGAGCACCAGCCCGAGCAGCACGAGCACCGCGCCGGGCAGGGTGCGCAGCGGCGGGGCCTGGTCGAGGAACGCCCAGGCGACGAGCGTCGCCCCGGGCACCTCGAGCAGGATGACCAGGGCCACGGTGGTCGCCCCGAGCGAGCGCAGCACCCGGTTGAAGAGCGAGTGCCCGAGCAGCTGCGCGCTCGCGGTGAGCGCGGCCAGCCCGAGCCAGGTCGAGCCCGACCAGCCCGCGAGCCGCACCCCGCCGACCAGGCAGACGGGCAGCAGCACGAGGGCGCACGTGGTGTAGGCGATCGAGGTGTAGCCGGCCGTCGACATGCTGCGCCGCACGTCCGCGCCGAGCAGCGTGTAGACGGCGGCGGCCGCACCCCCGCCCAGCGCCAGCAGGTCGCCGGCCAGCGCGCGGGCGCTGCTGCCGGCGTCCAGCCCGGTGATCACGACGACACCGGCGAGGGCGGTGAGCGCGCCGACCAGCACAGCCCGCGGCACGGCGCGACCGGCCAGCCGGTCGCCGAGCATGGTGAAGAGCGGCGAGGTGGTGACCAGGGCGGTCGAGGCCGTGATGCTGGTGAGTCGCAGGCTCGGGATCCACAGGCCGAAGTGCACGGCGAGCGCGACCCCGGCGAGCAGGGCCCGCCCGAGCACCGGCCGCTCGTGCTGCCAGACGCGCGCCAGCTCGGCCCGGCGACGCGCGGCGGCGAAGGGCACCACGACGGCGGCCCCGAAGGCGTTGCGCCACATGGCGACCGCGAGCGCCGGCGCGGCGAGCGAGGCGGCGAGGGGGCCGGAGCAGGAGACGGCGAGCACGCCGACGACGAGCAGCGCCCCGGTCGTCAGCGCTGGGTCGTGCGGCTCGTCCGCGCGCTCGTCCGGCACGCGCGGCAGTCTGTCAGGCGGGTCGTCGGAGTCCGCGCTGTGGGACCCTCGCCGGGTGAGCCCGAGCCCTCTCGACGCCCTGGTGGCGGAGGCCGCGTCGAAGAGCGGCCTGCTGTGGGTGCGCCCGGCCGGTTCGGCGCGCGCGTGGCCCGCCTGGCACGTGTGGCTCGACGGCTCGGCGTACGTGGTGAGCGGGCCGGGCGAGCAGCGGCTGCCCGAGCTGCGCGGCGACGTCGAGCTGGTGCTGCGCAGCAAGGACTCGGGCGCCCGGTTGCTCACGGTGCCGGCGACGGCCGAGCCGCTGTCCCCGGCCGACGAGGGGTGGGGCCCGGCGACGACCGCCCTGGCGGCGTCCCGGCTGAACGCACCGGTGGAGCCGGCGGCGCTGCCCGCTCGCTGGCAGGCGGCCGGCGACGTGGTGACGAGGCTGCACCCGGCGGCCGACCCGACGGAGGCGCCCGGCAGCTACCTCGACGACAGCGGGGCAGCCGCCCCGGCACCGACGGACGCGACCACCTCGGGCCTGCGACCGCGGCACCTCGGCGGCCCGCGCCGACGGCGAGCGCGCGGCCGCGGCTGACCGCGCCGCCGCGAGCTACTCGGCCCCGGCTACCCGCGGGGGCGGCGGATGGTGCCGGTCGCGACGGGCACCACGCCACCACCGACGCTCGACGCGACCGCGCGGCCGCCCTCGGCGGTCACCGTGCAGCGCAGCGTCGACGGCCGGCCCAGCTCGATGCCCTGGGCGATGGTGAACGAGCTCTGGCCCTCGCCGGGCAGCAGCCCGGTGGCCACGAGCACCACGCCGAGGCCGAGCGCGGACGAGCCGGTCGCCGGGTCCTCGGCGGCGCCGATGTCGTCGGTGAAGACCCGCACGCGGGCCGCGCCGTCGTGCCAGCCGACGACCGAGACGCCGCCGATGCGCGAGCCCTGCCACCGCAGCCGTCGCAGCCGCTGCAGGTCGGGCACGGCGCGGGCGATCGCCCCGGGCCGCACGAACAGGTAGCAGAAGTCGAGCCCGCTGCCGGCGACGTACGTCGGCAGCCCGACCAGGTCGCCCTCCCCCAGCCCGACGGCGGCGAGCGGTCCGAGCGAGTCGACCTCGGCGCCGAGCCGCGGGCGGTTGCCGTCCAGCCACACCGGGTCGTCGACGCCGCCGAGCCGCAGCGTCACCGTGCCGAT
The DNA here is from genome assembly GCF_054776675.1 of Angustibacter aerolatus. Taxonomy (NCBI): domain Bacteria; kingdom Bacillati; phylum Actinomycetota; class Actinomycetes; order Kineosporiales; family Kineosporiaceae; genus Angustibacter; species Angustibacter aerolatus. The sequence continues at coordinate 34,442 of NZ_BAAHBM010000018.1, read as the reverse complement.
CTCGCACCGCTGCCGCAGCACCGGGCCGTGCACGAGCCCGAGCCGGTGCAGCACCCAAGCGGCACCGACCGACGGGTGACCGGCGAACGGCAGCTCGACCACCGGCGTGAAGATGCGCAGCGCGTAGTCGGCGTCCTCGCCCGGTGGCAGGACCTGCGGGAACGCGGTCTCCGACAGGTTGAACTCGCGCGCGATCGCCTGCTGCTGCTCGGTGCGCAGCTCGTGCGCGCCGTGCACCACGGCCAGCGGGTTGCCGGCGTACGCCCGGTCGGTGAACACGTCGACGAGGTCGTAGCGCAGGCCGCCTTCGACCAGCGCGGCACCGCCCCGCGCGTCGGCCGTGCCCGCGGAGGCACCCGACGAGCCCTGCGGCGTGGTGGCTGCGGTCACCCGGCGAGCACCTCCGTGATCGGTGTGCCGGACGCCGGACGGGCCACGGTCACGCAACTCGGCCGTGCCGCGGCGGGGCCTGGCCGCGCGCAGCCTACGCGGGGATACGCTCGCCGGGTGAGCGGTCCTCCTGCACGCGTCTACGTGGCGCGCCTGGCCGGCCTCGCCGTCTTCGACCCGCAGGGCGACCAGGTGGGGCGGCTGCGCGACGTCGTCGTCGTCTTCCGGGCCAACCGCCAGCCGCCGCTGGTCATCGGCCTGGTCGTCGAGGTGCCCGGGCGGCGCCGCGTCTTCCTGCCCATGACCCGCGTCACGAGCATCGACGGCGGTCAGGTCATCACCACCGGCGTGCTCAACATGCGCCGCTTCGAGCAGCGGCAGTCCGAGACCCTCGTGCTGGGTGAGCTGCTCGACCGCCGGGTCGGTCTGCGCGACGGCAGCGGTGACGTCGTCGTCGAGGACGTCGCCATCAGCCAGATCCGCACCCGCGACTGGCAGGTGCAGAAGGTCTTCGTGCGCCGCTTCGTCGAGCCGCGCCGGCTCGGCGGACGGATCGGTCGTCGCCGCGGCGAGGCGTTCGTGGTCGAGGCCGACCAGGTCGACGGCCTCTCGATCGAGTCCGGCCCCCAGGGCGCGGCGGGCCTGCTGGCCTCGTTCGGCTCGCTGAAGGCCGCCGACATCGCCGACCTGCTGCACGACCTGTCGCCCAAGCGCCGGGTCGAGGTCGCGGCCGCGCTGGACGACGAGAAGCTCGCCGACGTGCTCGAGGAGCTGCCCGAGGACGACCAGGTCGAGATCCTCACCAAGCTCGAGAACGAGCGCGCCGCCGACGTGCTCGAGGCGATGCAGCCCGACGACGCGGCCGACCTGCTGCACGAGCTGCCCGCCGAGACCGCCGAGCACCTGCTGCAGCTCATGGAGCCGGAGGAGGCCGAGCCGCTGCGCCGCCTCATGCGCTACGACGAGGACACCGCCGGCGGCCTGATGACGACCGACCCGGTCGTGCTGGCGCCCGAGTCGACCATCGCCGAGGCGCTGGCCGTCGTCCGTCGTGCCGAGCTGAGCCCGGCGTCGGCGTCGAGCGCGTACGTCTGCCGGCCGCCGCTCGAGACGCCGACCGGCCGCTACCTCGGCATGGTGCACATCCAGCGGATGCTGCGCGAGCCCCCGCACGCCTCGATCGGGGGCATCATCGACAAGGACATCGACGCCCTCGGCCCGCTCTCGACGCTCGACCAGGTGACGCGCTTCATGGCGACCTACAACCTGGTGAGCGCCCCGATCATCGACGACGACGGGCACCTGCTCGGCGCGGTCACGGTCGACGACGTGCTCGACCACATCCTGCCCGCGGACTGGCGCGAGACCGGCGAGCACCGCGACGGCCAGCCGATGACCGGCGTCATCCAGGTGCAGCAGCAGGCCGGGGGCACCCGTGGCGCGTGAGCCGCGGCGGCGCGACGCCCCCCGCCTCGACCAGCCGCGCGAGGCGCGCCGCAGCCTGCTCGCCGCACCGAGCGTCGACCCCGAGGCGTTCGGCCGGTGGTCCGAGCGCTTCGCCCGCTTCATGGGCACCGCGCGCTTCCTCGTCTACATGACGGCGCTGGTCGTGCTCTGGCTGGCCTGGAACACCTTCGCCCCGGACCACCTGCAGTTCGACCCGAAGACCCTGAACTACACCCTGCTCACGCTGCTGCTGTCGCTGCAGGCCAGCTACGCCGCCCCGCTCATCCTGCTCGCGCAGAACCGGCAGACCGACCGCGACCGCGTGATCGGCGAGCAGGACCGCGCCCGCGACGAGCGGGGGCTCGCCGACACCGAGTTCCTCACCCGCGAGGTGGCCTCGCTGCGCATCGCGCTCCGCGACGTCGCGACCCGCGACTTCGTGCGCTCCGAGCTGCGCGACCTGCTCGCCGAGCTCGACGAGCGCGGCGCCCTAGAGCGGCGCGACCCGCCGGCCACCGAGGCCCGCCCGACCTGACGCGGCGCAACCACCTGGCACGAGCGGCTTCACCCGAACGGGTGCCGTGCCGATAGAGCCGTCATGTTCGGCTCCAGCACGCCAGCCGCCGTGCCCGCACCGGGTGCGCAGCCCAGCGACCCCACCGACGACCGCCGGCCGGTGCGCCGCCGCCTCGGCGAGGTGCTCACCGACGAGCAGCTGCTCACCGAGGCGCAGCTGCAGCACGCCCTGCAGGTGCAGGGTGCGACCGACGGCCCGCGCAAGCGGCTGGGCATCGTGGTCGCCGAGCTCGGCTACGCCACCGAGCGCGAGGTCGCCGAGGCGCTGGCGCAGCACCTGGGCCTGGAGGCCGTCGACCTCTCGCGCGTCGTCCCCGCCCCGGACGTCGTGCGCCTGCTCCCCCGCGCCGTCGCCGATCGCACCGGCGTGCTCGTGCTCGACCGTCTGGCCAACGGGGCGCTGCTCGTCGCGACGTCCGACCCCACGAACGTGCTCGCGATCGACGACGTGCGGATGTACACCCGAGCCACCGAGGTGCTCGTCGTCGTCGCGCCCGCCACCCAGATCAAGGACCACCTCGCCCGCGCCTGGTCGCTGTCGGAGGACGCGACCGGCGTCACCATGGCCGTCGAGGACACCGAGGAGGCCGACGACGACCCGAGCGGCACCGTCGGCGGCGGTGACGACGCCCCCATCGTCAAGCTGGTCAACCAGGTGCTCGCCGACGCCGCCCGGCTGCGCGCGTCCGACATCCACATCGAGGTGCAGCGCGACGGGCTGCGCATCCGCTACCGCGTCGACGGCATCCTGCGCGACGTGATGACCGCCCCGAAGCGCATCGCCTCGACGGTCGTCAGCCGGGTGAAGATCATGTCCGGCCTCGACATCGCCGAGCGCCGCGTCCCGCAGGACGGCCGCAGCCGGATCATCGTCGACGGCTCGGCGATCGACACCCGCGTCAGCACCCTGCCGTCGCTGCACGGCGAGAAGATCGTCGTCCGTCTGCTGACCCGGGCCGACAACGTGCCGTCGCTGGCCTCGCTCGGCTTCGAGCCGTTCCAGCTCGAGATCTTCAAGCGGGCGCTGGCCGTGCCGCAGGGCCTGGTGCTCATCACCGGCCCGACCGGCTCGGGCAAGACGAACACCCTGTACGCCGCGATCCACGAGACGCTGACGCCGGAGAAGAACATCGTCACGCTCGAGGACCCCGTCGAGGTGCAGCTGCCCGGCATCACCCAGGTGCAGGTCAACGTGCGCTCCGGCATGACGTTCGACGCCGGCCTGCGCTCGATCCTGCGGCAGGACCCCGACATCATCCTGCTCGGCGAGGTGCGCGACCAGCAGACCGCCGAGATGGCGCTGAAGGCCTCGCAGACCGGCCACATGGTGCTCACCACGCTGCACACCAACTCGGCCGTCGCCGCCCTGACCCGACTGGTCGACATGGGCGTCGAGCCGTTCCTCGTCGCGTCGTCGCTCACCGCCGCGATCGCCCAGCGGCTGGTGCGCCGCCCCTGCGACTCGTGCGCCGAGGGCTACATCCCCGACGACACCACCCTGACGATGCTCGGCCTGCGCATCGACGACATCCTCGACGCCACGCCGCTCATGGGCGTCGGCTGCCCCGACTGCGGCGGCACCGGCTACCGCGGCCGCACCGCCGTGTACGAGGTGCTCGAGGTCGACAACGACATGCGCCAGGTGCTGCTGTCGACGCCGAGCGAGTCGGCCGTGAGCCAGCAGGCGCGCACCAGCGGCATGCAGACCCTGCGCGCCTCCGCGATCGAGAAGGCCAAGCGCGGCGAGACGACCTTCGAGGAGGCCGTGCGGGTCACGCACTCCGATCACGGCGGCGCGGGCTGCCCCTCGTGCGAGCGCTCGGTCGAGAAGGGCATGTCGCGCTGCCCCTGGTGCGGGGTCGACCTGCACACCGGTCGCTGCGAGGTGTGCGACCGGCAGCTGGAGGCGGACTGGAAGGTCTGCCCCTGGCACCCGGCGCAGCAGTAGCGCCGCGACGTCCCCGTCGACCGGCTAGCCGGTCGGCAGCCGGTGGCGCTCGTCCGCGGCCGCCAGCTTCGAGCAGGCGGTGCCCAGCGCCTCGAGCTCCTCCGGCGTCAGCTGGTCGAGCACGTACGTCGTGACGCCGCGCAGGTGCGTCGGCGCGGCCCGCCGCAACCGGGCGTGGCCGGCGTCGGTCAGCACCGCGTAGACGCCGCGCGCGTCGTTCGGGCTCGGCTCGCGGCGCACGTACCCCGCCCGCGTCATGCGGTCGACCAGCCGGGTGAGCCCGCTGCGCGAGAGCAGCACGGCCTCGGCGAGGTCGGTCATGCGCAACCGGCGGCCCGGCGCCTCGGCCAGCTGCACGAGGACGTCGTACATGGCGAGCGGCAGCCGCTGCTCGCCCATGAGGTCCTCCTCGAGCCGCCGGGTGAGCGACGCGTGCGCCACCAGGAAGGCCCGCCAGACGCGCAGCTGCTCCGGCGTCGGCCCGTCGTCGGCCAACCGCGGCCCGAGATCCACGCTGAGTCGCGAATCCTGACGCTGCGTGGCGGAGTTGGCAGGGCAGACTGTCGCCCTGGTGCTGATCGGATGTGGTTCGTCAACCGACGATGTGACGCTGTGTGTGCCCCTGTCCACGAGCGGAACCGTACCCGCGAACGGTGCACGACGGGGGTTTGGGCGGTGGTGGAACGAGCCCGTCACCTGTCCGGCGCAACCCGGGCACCGTCGGTGTCCGCGGACGACCTACGCTCGACGGGTGACCGCCCCGACGCTCGACGAGGTCCGCGCCGCGCTCGCCCGCGTCGACGACCCCGAGATCCGCAAGCCCGTCACCGAGCTCGGCATGGTCGACGACGTCCGCGTCGACCCTGCGGGCGGGGTCGACGTGCGGCTGCTGCTCACCGTCGCAGGGTGCCCGATGAAGGACACGCTGACCCGCGACGTCACCCGCGAGGTCGGTGCGCTGCCCGGCGTGACCGGCGTCCGCGTCGACCTCGGCGTCATGAGCGACGAGCAGCGGCGCGGGCTGCGCGAGCAGCTGCGCGGCGGTCAGACCGAGCGCGAGGTGCCGTTCGCGAAGCCCGGCTCGCTGACCCGGGTGTACGCCGTCGCCTCCGGCAAGGGCGGCGTCGGCAAGTCGTCCGTCACCGTCAACCTGGCGGCGGCGATGGCGGCCGACGGCCTGCGCGTGGGCGTGGTCGACGCCGACGTGTACGGGTTCTCGGTGCCGCGGATGCTCGGCGTCGAGCACCGACCCACGCAGGTCGACGACATGATCCTGCCGCCGGTGTCGCACGAGGTGAAGGTCATCTCCATCGGCATGTTCGTGCCGAACAACCAGCCGGTCGTGTGGCGCGGCCCGATGCTGCACCGGGCGCTGCAGCAGTTCCTCTCGGACGTGTTCTGGGGCGACCTCGACGTGCTGCTGCTCGACCTGCCGCCGGGCACCGGCGACATCGCGATCTCGACCGCCCAGCTCATCCCGAACGCCGAGATCCTCGTCGTCACCACCCCGCAGCGCGCGGCCGCCGAGGTCGCCGAGCGGGCGGGGTCGATCTCGATGCAGACCCACCAGCAGGTGGTCGGCGTGATCGAGAACATGTCGTGGCTCGAGCAGCCCGACGGCTCGCGGATGGAGCTGTTCGGCGCCGGCGGCGGTCAGGCCGTCGCCGACTCCCTCACCCGCTCGGTCGGTGCCGCCGTGCCGCTGCTCGGGCAGGTGCCGATCGACGTCACGCTGCGCGAGGGCGGCGACTCCGGCACCCCGGTGGTGCTGTCGCACCCCGACTCCCCCGCCGCCGTGGCGCTGCGGGGCGTCGCCCGCCAGCTCGGACGCCGGGCCCGCGGGCTCGCCGGGCGCTCGCTCGGCCTCACGCCCACCGGGCGCTGACCGCGCGCGGCCGGGTCGCCCCGGTCGCGCCCCAAGGGTCGTCCTGGTCGCGTCTGAGCAGGCCGCGTCCGACCGACCGCGTCCGACCAGCCGCGTCGGTCGCGTCCGACGTGGCCCGTGCCCGACTAGGTCGCGTCGGGGTCGAAGCCGGACGCCGGCGCGCTGCGCTTGGCCAGGTCGACGCGGTCGCCGCCGTCGAGGCCGTCGAGGCGCTCGGCCGGCTCGGCGGTCAGCGCGGGCGCCTCGGTGGGTCCCTCGACGGGACGCATCGCGGCCGGCACGTTGGGGGCGCTGTCGCTCACCCGCGGCTCGCCGCGCACGACGTCCTCGAGGTCGTCGAGCAGCGCCTCGCGCACGATGCGGCGCGGGTCGTAGCGCCGAGGGTCGAGCTGCTGCCAGTCGATGTCGTCGAAGTCCTCGCCCATCTCCTCGCGCACCTGCTCGCGGGCGTTGCGGGCGAACGAGCGCACGTCGCGCACCAGCCGGCCGAGGTCGGCGGCGTAGCGCGGCAGGCGCTCGGGGCCGACCACCACGAGCGCGACCACGGCGAGGATGCCGAGCTCGCCCGCGTTGATGTCGAACACCCCTGCATCGTCGCACGCGCAGGCCACGGGGTCAGCCGCACCCGCGCTCTGCCCGGTCAGCTGGTGGCGGCTCGCAGCACCACGCGCACCGTGCGCTCGCGACCGGCACGGCGCAGGGTGAGCTCGACGGTGTCGCCGGGGGCGCGCGCCCGCACGGCGACCACGAGCTCGTCGGGCTCGGACACCGGCCGTCCCTCGAACGCGGTGATGACGTCGCCCGCCCGGATGCCCGCCTGGTCGGCCGGGCCGCCTGGGGTCACCGGCGACTGCCCGCCCTGCGACGCGGTGGCCACCCGCACGCCCTCGCCCGACCAGGTGCGGTCGAGCAGCACGCCGATCACCGGGTGCTCGGCGCGTCCGGTGCGGATCAGCTGCTCGACGGTGCGCCGCACCTGCTGGCTCGGGATGGCGAACCCCAGCCCGATGCTGCCGGACTGCGCGCCCTCGACGGCCGTGCCCGGCACCCGCGCGATGGCCGAGTTCACCGCCACCACCCGGCCCTGCAGGTCGACCAGCGGGCCGCCGGAGTTGCCGGGGTTGATCGCGGCGTCGGTCTGGATGGCGTTGATGAACGCCGGGTCGGACGCCGACTCGCCGCCCGCCGACACCGGCCGGTTCAGCGCGCTGACGATGCCGGTCGTGACGGTGCCCTGCAGCCCGAGGGGTGCCCCGATGGCGATCACCTCGTCGCCGACGACGACGGCGTCCGAGTCGCCGAACGCCACGACCGGCAGCCCGGTGCGGTCGACGCGCAGCGCCGCCAGGTCGTAGGACGCGTCGCGGCCGACGACCCGCGCCGGCGACTGGGACCCGTCCTGGAACACGACCGTGATGGTGCCGCCGTCGCCCGCGCCCTCGACGACGTGGTTGTTCGTCACCACGTAGCCGTCGGCGCGGACGACGAACCCGGAGCCGGTGCCCTGGCCGTCGGCGCCGCGCACCTCGATCGACACCACGCTCGGCAGCACCTGCTGCGCCACGCCGGCCACCGACCCGCTGGGCCGCTGGGTGCTGCCCGCCGCAGGCGCCGGCAGCCGCACGGAGCGGTCGGGCCGCGCCAGGTCGTCACCACCGGCCAGCGAGGCCCCTACCGCACCGCCGCGCAGCGCGTCGACCAGCGCCTGCGCCACCGCACCCGCCACCAGCAGCGCGACCGGTGCGGGACGGCGGGCGCGCGGCGCGACCGTGCCGCCGAGGGTGTCGCCCGGCACCTGCCAGGCGTCCGGCACCTCGCCCGGGTCGCCGGCGGGCGCCCCCTGCGACGGGTGCCCCGGGCCGCTCGGCTGCCCCGTCGCGCCGGCGTCCGCAGGCACGGTCGCGGCGGCGGCCGCCGGCTCACTCGCGTCGCCCGTGCCGGTCGTGCCGGTCGTGCCGGTCGTGCCGGTCGTGCCGGTCGTGCCGGTCGTGCCGGTCGTGCCGGTCTGCGGTACCGCCCCGGCCACGTCCGACGGGCCGGCTGCATCGGAGGGGTCGGACACGGTGGACCCGGCGGCGGCAGGTGCGCCGGCGGCGTCCGGGTCGTCGGCCGCCGCGGCGTCGCCACCGGCCCACCACGAGGGCGGACCCTCGGGCTGCGGTCGCGGTGCGCCGTCGCCGGACGCGTGCTCGCTCATGCGGGCATCCTCGCGCACCGGCGCACGCGGCGCCCCGTCGGGCGGACGACCCTCAGGGCCCGGTGCGCAGGCCGAAGCCCGCCGACGCGACGTGCGACCCCGCCAGCGAGGGTGACGACGGCGACACCAGGGACGGAGAGGGCGACAGCGCCGACGGCACCCGCTGGGTCGTGGCCGCCCGGGCGAAGCGGTGGTCGACGCTGAAGCGGTCGGCCGGCACCAGCTGCGCTGTGGGCGGCTGCACCCGTCCGGTGCCCGGCGTCGAGGCGGTCAGCGGGCCGGCGAGCCCGACCACGACCGCACCCGCACCCAGCGCACCCGCCGCCGCGGTGACGAAGGCTCGGCGGCCGACGCCGCGTCGGGCACCCGGCCGGCGCGAGCCGCCCGGCGCGGACGGCCCCGGCCACCCCTGGGGGTAGCCGCCCGGGGGCGCCACCGAGGTGGTCGGCTGCCGCGGCGTGCCCGGCACCCGGCCGTGGCGCACCGGCACCGGTCCGCCCGGACCGCCGAGCGACAGCAGCGAGGCCATCAGGTCGCCGGAGGGCTGCGGGTCGGGCAGGGCGCGCAGCCGCTCGATCGTGAGGCGCTCGAGCTCGAGAGCCTCGCGGCACCGCGCGCAGTGCGCCACGTGGGCGACGGCACGGGTGGCGGCGTCCGGGTTCATGCTGCCGTCGGCCAGGGCGGCGACGCGCTCGCCGAGGCACGGGCTGTGGCTGCTGACGCGCTGGATCACGACCCCACCCCCCGCTGCACGTCGGGGTCGGCGAGGTCGAGGCCGAGCACCTGGCCGGGCTGCGGGCGCCGGCGGTGCTCGAGGGCGACCCGCAGCTGCGAGCGGCCGCGGTGGATGCGCGAGCGCACCGTGCCGAGCTTCACCCCGAGCGTGGCCGCGACCTCCTCGTAGGTGAGGCCCTCGATGTCGCACAGCACGACGGCGGCGCGGAAGTCCGGCTGCAGCGCGTCGAGGGCGGCCTGCACGTCGTCGTCGAGGTGGGTGTCCTCGTAGACGCGCGACGGGTCGGGCTCGCGGCCGGGCAGCTTGTCGCCCGCGTCGTCGGCGAGCGGGTCGAAGCGCACCCGCTTCTTGCGGCGCACCTGGTCGAGGAAGAGGTTCGTGGTGATGCGGTGCAGCCAGCCCTCGAAGGTGCCGGGCGTGTACGACGACAGGCTGCGGAAGACGCGGACGAACGTCTCCTGGGTGAGGTCCTCGGCGTCGTGCACGTTGCCGGTGAGGCGGTAGGCGAGCCGGTACACCCGCGCGGAGTGCTCGCGGACGACCTCCTCCCAGCTGGGCGGCGTCCAGGCAACGGCGTCCGTGGTGTCCACGCGCGCACCTCCGCCGATCGTCGCGAACCCCGCTGTGGCCATCCGGGTCTCCTCCAGTGTGTCGCACCCGCGCGGCACGGCCGAGTCGGCTGACCCGATCTGCACCACGTCTGCACCAACGGTGCGTCCCCCGGCCGGGTTCCCGCCGCCAGTACGCTGTGGGCCAGCCGTGGACGTCGAGCGGCGCCCTGCCACCTGGAGGCCACCATCAGCGGTCAGAAGCCCGCCACCTGGGCGTACGCCGAGGAGTTCGTCGTCGAGGACGAGGTGCTCGAGCGCGCCCGCGGTCGCGGCGTCGAGCTCGGCTGCACGCCGGTCGGCCAGGGCGCCGGCGCGGCGCTGCGGCTGCTCGCGGCCACCCTGCCGGCCCGCTCGGTCGTCGAGATCGGCACCGGCGCCGGGGTCTCCGGCGTGTGGCTGCTGCGCGGCATGCCGTCCGACGGCGTGCTCACCACGATCGACGTCGAGCCCGAGCACCAGCGCGCCGCCCGCGAGGCGTACGCCGAGGCCGGCGTCGCACCCAACCGCACCCGCGTCATCGCCGGCCGCGCGCTCGACGTGCTGCCGCGGCTGACCGACGGCGCCTACGACCTCGTGCTGTGCGACGCGGCGACGGCGGAGGTCGACGACTACCTCGACCAGGCGCTGCGGCTGCTGCGCCCGGGCGGGGCCGTCGCGGTCGCCGGCGCCCTGCGCGGCGACCGGGTGGCCGACCCGGCGCAGCGCGACGAGGCCACCACGACGATCCGCGAGCTGGGCAAGCGGGTGCGCGACGACGAGCGCCTGGTGCCGGCCATGCTGCCGGTGAGCGACGGCCTGCTGGTCGCCGTCCGCCGCTAGGCCGGTCGGTGGTGCCCGTCGTCGGCGAGGGCGGTCACGACCCGGACGACGCCGACCGCGCGGCCGCCGAGCGCCTGCCGGTCGTGCGGTCGGAGCTGCGCTTCGAGCTGCAGCTGCTGCACGAGCGGGTGAACTCGCTGCTCGCGGCGGAGGCGTTCCTCACGATCGCCTACACGGCGGCGCTGGCCAACGGCACCGCCTGGGGGCAGCGGTTCGCGCTCGTCGTGGGCCCGGTGCTGTCGGTGCTGGGCCTGCTGCTCGCGCTGCTGGCCTGGCCCGGTGTCGCCACGACGGTGCGGATGGTGCTGGGCTGGACCCGCGAGCTCGCCGAGCTGGTCGAGCGGTCACCCGCCACGCGGCTGCTCTCGCAGGCCGGCGACGCCCGCTCGGTGCGGCGCGGCCAGTGGCGCAGCATGCTGTTCTTCCGCGCCGTCCCGGCGCTGTTCGTGGTGGTCTGGGCGGTGCTCACCGTGGTCGCGCTGGTGCTGCCCCGGTAACCGGCGACCTCAGCTCGGCCGGGCCCTCTGCGGGAACGGCGTCTCGTGCCGGGCGAGCATGGCGACGAGCTCGACGATCTTCCGCTCGCGGGTCTCGGCGCGCTTGATCGCCCCCAGCCGGTGGTACAACGCGTACCGGTTGCCCTTGGTCAGCACGTCGAACATGGCCTGGGCCGCGGGGTCGGCCGCGATCGCGGCCAGCAGATCGGCGGGGAGCTCGGCCGTCGACGGCGGGTCGTAGGCGTCGGCCCAGCGACCGTCGGCCTTCGCGGCGTCGACGACGGCTCGGCCGGCGGGGGCCATCCGCCCCTCGGCCTCGAGCCGGGCGACGAGGTCGACGTTGACCTTCGACCACCTGCTGCGGGCGGTGCGCGGCGTCATGCGCTGCAGCGACGACGCGGCGTCGCGGCTGCGCGCCTGGCCGTCGATCCACCCGAAGCAGAGCGCGTCGTCGAGGGCGTCGGCCCGGGTCAGCGTCGTGACGTCGCCGCCCTTCTTCGTGAGCACCAGCCAGACGCCGGGGACGTCGGCGTGGTGATGCTCGAGCCAGGCCCGCCAGGCGGCGGCGTCCGGCACCAGCAGCTCCTCGAGGTCGTCGGCCACGACGGCGAACCTAGTCGCCGGCACCGACAACCGGCAGGGCTCAGGCCCCGGGGCCCGGCCCCGCCGCGAACCCGGCCGCGCCCTCGGCGACCGCCACCACCTCGAACGGCTCGATCGACACCGGCGCCGACCCCACGATCTGCGACCCCGGGCTCTCGGCGGCCTCGCCCGTGAACCGCTCCTGGAACGCGTCGCGGGCCGCCTCGCCGGCGAACACGTAGGTGCCCTCGAACCACTCGCCCGCACGCAGCCGCCAGGTCTTGAAGCGCAACCCGTCCATGCCGGTGAACCGGTGGATGGACGTGCCGGTCACGTACTCGCGCAGCCGGTCGGCGACGTCGGACGGCGCGTCGGCCAGCGACCAGCGGACGCTCAGGCCGTGGGAGTCGGTCACGGGTCCCTCCTCGGGGTGCGGGGGTCGGTCGGGGTCATCGCAGGGTCTCGAGCCAGCGCAGCAGCAGCCGGGCGCCGAACCCCGTGCCACCGCGGGTGATCACGCCGGCGTCGCGCTCGCTGCGCGCCGGGCCGGCGATGTCGAGGTGCGCCCAGCGGCGGCCGCCGACGAACTCGCGCAGGAACAGCGCGGCCACCACGGCGCCGGCACCGACCGTCTTCGCGGGCGCGACGTGCCCGACGTCGGCGACCTGCGAGTCGAGCGCCCACCGGTAGTCCTCGACGAGCGGCATCCGCCACAGCTGCTCGCCGCTGAGCCGCCCCGCGTCGAGCAGCGCGGTCGCCAGCCGGTCGTCACCGCTGAAGAGCGCGCCGTGCCCGCGGCCGAGGCCCTGGGTCGCGGCGCCGGTCAGCGTGGCCACGTCGACGACGACGTCCGGGTCGAGCACGGCGTCGGCGTACGCCAGCGCGTCGGCCAGCACGATGCGGCCCTCGGCGTCGGTGTTCGCGATCTCGACGGTGCTGCCGCCGTACTGCGTGACCACGTCTCCCGGGCGGTACGACGAGGCGCCGATGGCGTTCTCGGCGAGCGGCAGCAGACCGGTGACCCGCACCCGCACCCCGAGCCGGGCGGCGGCCCGCAGCACCGCGAGCACCACGGCCGCGCCGGTCATGTCGGTCTTGATGGGGATCATCGCGTCGCGCGGCTTCAGCGACAGACCGCCCGAGTCGAACGTGATGCCCTTGCCCACCAGCACGACGTGCGGCGTGCGGTCGGTCGCCCCGGGCGGCACGTGACCGAGCTCGACCAGCCGCGGCGAGCGGGCGGCCGCGGCACCTACGGCGAGGATGCCGCCGAAGCCCTCGGCCGCGAGCGCCTTCGAGTCGAGCACCCGACAGCTCAGCCCCACCTCGGCCGCGGCCCGGCGCGCGCGGCCGGCGACCCAGGCCGGGCCCTTCGTGGACGACGGCGTGTTGGCCAGGTCGCGCGCCAGCACCGGCTCGGCGGCGACCGTGACGCCGCGCGCGAGGTACGCGGTCAGCGAGGCCCGGCGTCCCACGACCTCGACCCGACGCAGCGGCGGGCGCGGACCCTCGCCGACACCCGAGCGCGGCGGCGTGTACGTGGCGAGCACGAACCCCTCGGCGGCCGCCCGGGCGTGCTCGCCGCCCTCCGCGCCCAGCGTCGTGACCAGCCGGTCGAGCCCGCGGTGCGCCCGGGCCAGCGCGGCCGCGCCGGAGCGCACCGCCGCCGGGCTGCCGTCGCCGGTGCCGACCAGCACGACGCGGTCGACCGCGGGGTGGCCGGTGCCCGGCGTCCAGGGCACGCGCACGACCTCGCCCGCGGTGCCCTTCACCCGCTCGAGCGCCAGCACGCGGTCGAGGTCGATGCCCAGCTGCCGGGCCACCGCCGGGGCGTCGCCGACCGGGCGGGGCGGGGTGTCGCCGTCCGCCGGCTGCACCGGCAGCGCCAGCACGTCGATGCGCGGTGACGCCTCCCGGACGACGTCCGGCAGGCGCGCCGCGAGCGCGCGGATGCGGGGGGCGCGCACGGCGGCTCCTCGGGATCGGGGTCGCTGCACCCTAGCCCGGCCGGTCCGGGCACGAGCGAGCCCCCCGCGACCGCTGTCACGGGGGGCTCGTCGGTGTCACGGGACCAGCTGCTCAGGCGGTGGCGCCCTTCAGGGCGTCACCGAGGGCGTTGGCCTCGACGGGGGTCATCTCGACGACGAGGCGGCCACCGCCGTCCAGCGGCATCCGCATCACGATGTCGCGGCCTTCCTTGGTGACCTCGAGCGGACCGTCCCCGGTCCTGGGCTTCATGGCGGCCATGTCGCCGACCCCTTTCACTGTGTCGTCCAGGCGCCACCGGCCGCTCCCGAGCTGCTGCGACCGGCGGTGGTCAGGCACCAGTATCCCTCGTGGGGCGGGTGCACGGGAAATCGTCCGCGCGGACGGGCATGATGCAGGCCCGAGCACGGGCCCGCGGCCCGCACCGCCAGGAGGACCGACGTGACCGATCCAGCCCTCGGGGCGCCCGTCACCACCACGCACGACGGCGCCGTGGCGACCGTCCGGCTCGACCGTCCGAGCGCGATGAACGCGCTCACCCTCGAGGTCAAGGAGGCGCTGCTGGCGGCGCTGCGCGAGGTCGCGGCGGACGACGCCGTGCGGGCGGTCGTGCTGACCGGTTCGGGGCGCGCGTTCTGCGTCGGGCAGGACCTGCGCGAGCACGTCGCCGACCTGCGCGCCGCCCAGCGCGACCCGGCCGCCGCCGCCGGCCTCGGCACCACCGTGCGCGAGCACTACAACCCGATCGCGACGCTGCTGGCCACCATGCCGAAGCCGGTGATCGCCTCGGTGAACGGCGTCGCGGCCGGTGCCGGCGCGTCGTTCGCGTTCGGGTGCGACGTGCGGCTGCTCGGCGAGGGCGCCGGCTTCAACCTGGCGTTCGCGGGCATCGGGCTGAGCGCCGACTCGGGCGCGTCGTGGTGGCTGCCGCGTCTGGTGGGACCGGCGCGCGCCAAGGAGCTGCTGCTGCTGCCGCGCACCGTGCGGGCGGCCGAGGCGCTCGAGCTGGGGCTGGCGACGGAGGTGGTGCCCGACGCCCAGCTCGCCGACCGGACGGCGCAGCTCGCCGCGCAGCTCGCCGCGGGCCCGACCCAGGCCTACGCGGCGATCCGGCGGGTGGTCGCGGCGTCGATGGGGCAGGACCTGTCGACCGCCCTGGCCCACGAGGCCGAGCTCATGGACCGCACCGGCGCCACGGCCGACCACCTCGCGGCCGTCGAGGCCTTCGTCGCCAAGCAGCCGCCGGTGTTCGAAGGCCGCTGACCCCCTCCCACCCGGCCGAGATGCCTTTCGGGGGTCCGGCCGGCCCTCCGGTGCCCGAAAGCGGCATCTCGGCGGTGGGTGTCGGGGGCACGTGGCAGCATCCAGCGGCATGACGACGAGCGTGTCGCGCGACCAGGTGCTGGCCCTGCGGGTGGCCGCGCAGCAGCTCGATCGGCGGGTCGACGAGCCCGGTGAGCTCGCCGTGCTCGACCTCGGGCTGGCCGACACCGGCACCGCGGCCGCCGCCCTCGCCCTCTCCGCCCGGCTGCCCGACGTCGTCACGGCCGAGCAGGTGACGGCCGACCGGTCGCTGGCGCGGGTGTGGGCGCTGCGCGGTGCCCCGCACGTGCACCGCCGCGTCGACCTGCCGGGACTGGCGCGGGCCCTGTGGCCGGTGTCGGACGACGACGCCACCGCCCGGCTGCGCAGCGACGTCATCAAGCAGGGCAAGCACCTCGGGCTGGCGGCCTTCACCGCCACCGCGCAGGCGTTCGCCGACGTCGTCACGACCCGGACGCCGAAGGGCGCAGCCAGCACCGGCGTCAGCGCCCGGATCCCTCACGAGCTCACCTACTGGTGCGCGTCGTGCGAGGCGCAGCACGTGTCGGCGCTGCCGTTCCAGCAGACCGCCCTGGCCGCCTCGCTCGAGCTGGTGCCCGACGGCCGCGGCATCGCCCTGCAGCCGGTCGAGCACCCCTGGCCGCTGCCCGACGCGGCGGTCGGCGCCGGCCGCCTGGTCCGCCGGGTGCTCGCCGACCTGGTCGTGGCCTCCGCGACCGAGGTCGCGGCCGTGCTCGGCTCCACGGCCACCGCGCTGCAGCCGGTGTGGCCGGCCGACGCCGTCGAGGTCGAGGTCGACGGCCGCCGCCGGTTCGTGCTGCCCGAGGTGCTCGACGCGGTCGGCACCCACCCCGCCCCGCGCCTCACCCGGCTGCTGCCACCCGGTGACCCGTGGCTGCAGGCCCGCGACCGCGACCTGCTGCTGCCCGGCACCGACCGGCAGAAGGCGCTGTGGAAGGCGATCAACGCGCCCGGGGCCCTGCTCGTCGACGGCGAGCTCGAAGGGACCTGGACGGCGAAGCAGGGCCGGGCCGGCCGCGTGCTGGTGCGCGTGACCGTCTTCGAGCCGCTCGACCCGGCGACCGCGCGCGAGGTCGAGGCCGAGGCCGAGCTGGTGGCCCGGGTGCGCGGCGGCACCTCGGCCGAGCTCGAAATGGCAGGCGCCTGACACCGCCGGCCCGGCATCCTGGCCACGTGCCCGCGAAGCAGCTCCGTGTCGACGAACCCACCGTCCGACGACGGCTGCAGCGGGCTGCGCGCAAGCACACCCTGGTGCGCGTCAGGCGCTGGACTCCCGAGTCCGATCGGATCACGGGATACGTCGTCGGGGTCGGGAGCGCGTGGTTCGTGCTCGCCGTGCAGACGGACGGCTCACGACCGGACGGGTGGATCGCGCTGCGCGTGCGTGACGTCAGCTCGGTCAGGGTGCGATCACGTGGTGACACGATCGACGAGAAGTCGCTCCGCGCCCGCGGCGAGTGGCCACCAGCTCCACCGCACCATCTGGAGCTGGACGGGGTGCGTGGCGTTCTGCGCACGGCGAGCCGCTCGGCGCCGCTCGTCACGGTCCTCGTGGAGTGGGACGAGCCCGACCGTTGCTGGATCGGCGCAGTCGAGCGCATCGGCAAGCGGGTGCTGTCGCTGCGTGAGGTCGACCCCGGTGGTCGCTGGAAGCGGCACCGGTCGAAGTTCGACCTCGAAGACGTCACGCGCGTCGATTGGGGTGACGCCTACAACGAAGCGCTGCTGCTCGTCGCCGGCCCGCCGCCTCGCTGACCTACGGCGGGTAGTCGGTGGGGGGCACGAAGACGAGCAGGTGGTGCACCCACTGCACCTGGCCGACGAGTCCGAGCACGGCGAGCCCGGCGGTGAGCAGCGCGAGCACGAGGGGCACGCGGCGCAGGCGGGCGAGCAGCACGACGAGCAGCGGCCACTCGAGCAGCAGGTAGCGGAAGGTGCTGGTCCAGGGTTCGAGCGTGGCGGCGAGGTACAGCGGGTACACGAACGACCAGGTGCGCAGCTCGGGGCCGGCGGGCCGGCCGAGCGGGGTGGCGACGACGGCGAGCAGCACCAGCGTGCCGGCCAGCACCAGCCAGGGCCCGTGCTCGCCCCAGAGCAGGCGGCTGATGCCGAGGGTCTGGGTGACCGGCTCGACCGTGCCGCTCGACCGCCAGGTGCCCTGGGTGCGCTGGTAGGCGTCGGGCACGCCGGTGAGCCGGCCGACGAGCACCGGCCACAGCAGCGACGACGCGGCCGAGAGCAGGCCGAGCCCGACCACCTCGACGCGTTGGCGCCGCGGGAACGGTTCGCGGCCGCGGGCCCGCCAGCGCGCGACGAGGTGCGCCAGCACCACGAGGGCGAAGGGCGCGACGACCGGTCGGCTGAGCGACAGCACCAGCACGACGACGGCGCACCAGCGGTACCGCCGCTCGACGAGCAGCAGCAGCGCCAGGGCGAGCAGCAGCAGGCCGAGGGTCTCGCTGTAGGCGATCTGCAGCACGGGCGCCGGCGGCAGCGTGCAGAGCAGCACGACCGCCGCGAGCGCCACCCCGCGGCCGGCCAGCAGCCGCACCAGCCGGTGCACGACGACCACCGCGCACCCGCCGAGCACGACGTTGAGCAGCACCGCCGACGCCCCGAAGTCGAGCCCGGTGACGGCCATGACCGCCCGCGTCGACATCGGGAACCCGGGCAGGAACGCCCACGCGTTCTGCTGCACCGCGCCGGTCGGGCCGAGCGGCAACCCGTCCGGGTACCCGGCGACGGCGATCGTCTTGTACCACTGGGCGTCCCACAGCTGGGCGAGGTCGAGGTAGCCCGAGCGGGGCCCGGTCCAGATGCTCGGCAGCTGGTCGCGCGCGGCCCTGGAGATCACCACCCAGCCGACGAGCCGGGTCAGCACGTACGCCGCGAGCGCCAGGCCGACGTCCGGCAGCGGCACCCGCGGGCGCGGTCGGGCGGTGTCGACCGGTGCCACGGTGGGGGCGGTCACCCCGCGGCCTGCGCCCGGTGGCACCCGGCCACGTGGTCGTCGACGAGGCCGCACGCCTGCATGGCGGCGTAGGCGGTGGTCGGTCCGACGAACACGAACCCGGCGGCCTTCAGCGCCTTGGCCAGCGCCTTGGACTCGGGGCTGACGGCGGGCACCTCGGTCAGGGTGGCCGGCCGCCAGCCGTCGCGGTCGGGCGCGAACGACCAGACGAGCTCGTCGAGGCCGCCGCGCTCGCGCAGCGCGACGACGGCGCGGGCGTTGGCGACCGCCGCGACGATCTTCGCCCGGTTGCGCACGATGCCCGCGTCGAGCAGCAGCCGCTCGGTGTCGGCGTCGTCGAACCGGGCGACGCGGTCGGCGTCGAAGTCGTGGAAGGCGGCGCGGAACGCCGGCCGCTTGCGCAGGATCGTCAACCACGAGAGGCCGGACTGGAACGCCTCGAGCGTGAAGCGCTCGTACAGCGCCTGCTCGCCGCGCACCGCCCGGCCCCACTCGTCGTCGTGGTAGGTCGCGTAGTCGGGGGTCGAGCCGCCCCAGGCGCAGCGCGGGACGCCGTCGGCCCCGACCACCACGCCGTCCGCGGTCACCGGCGGGCCGCGTGCTCGACGTCGCGCGCCAGCCGCCGCAGCATGAACCCCAGCCCGGCGCGGGTGCCGACGTCGAGCAGGCCGCGCAGCACCGGCACCCGGCTGACCAGCGGCAGGTCGGCGGTCTCGGCCCACACCAGCAGGCTGCGGTCGGGCCCGAGCGCGCGCACGGTGACCTCGGCGCCGCCGAGCACCACGCGGCCGCTCTTGGTCACGGTGTAGGCACCCGGCGCGGCGCCGTCCGGCGGCTGCCAGGCGGTGACGGTCATCGGGTCGTCGAAGCCGAGCGGCCCGACGCCGGTGCGGGCGACGAACGAGGTGCCGACGCCCGAGGTCTGCGCGCTGGTGGTGCGCACCACGGTCGAGGGGACCCAGCGGCCCTGGGCCGGCCAGTCGGTCACGGCGGCCCACAGCAGCCACGCCGGTGCGGCGACCTCGCGCGCGACGGTCACGGTGCCCATGCGGTCACGACCCCTCGGGGGCCGTCCAGCCCGTGCTCGCGACCTCGGTGCGCGGCCCCGCACCCGAGGCCTCGCCGCGCAGCCGGGCGATCTCGTCGTCCTTGCGGCCGAGCTCGTCGCCCAGCCGGTCGAGCACCTCGTCGACCTCGCGCATGCGGTACCCGCGGAACCCCACCGAGAAGCGGACGTCGGCGACGTCGGCCGGGTGCAGCTCGCCCTCGGGCACGCCGGACGGCGGCAGGCTGCCGACCGGCTCGTCGAGCCCGCCGCGCACGGCGCCGAGCACGACCGCGGCGACCACCCCCACGACCGCGAGCACGACCAGCAGCTCGAGCAGCGTCATGCGCCACATCGTGTCACGGCGCGCCGACAGCCCCGCCGAGGTGCAGCCCGCGCTCCACGGCGTCGAGCGCGGCGTCGACGTCCGTCGTCCAGACCAGGTGGTCGCCGACCCCGGGGCGCACGAACCCCTGCTCGGCGAGCCCGGCGACCAGCGACCGCAGACCGGCCAGGTCGTCCCACGGGTCGAGCACGACGACCGGCTTGGCGTGCATGCCGAGCGAGCGCGACGTCCACACCTCGAGCAGCTCCTCGAGGGTGCCGACGCCACCGGGCAGCACGACGAACGCGTCCGAGCGGGCGTCCATCAGGCCCTTGCGGGCCCGCATGTCCGACACCACGAGCAGGTCGTCGGCACCGGTGTCGGCGACCTCGAGGTCGACCAGCGCCTGCGGGATGACGCCCGTGGTGCGCCCGCCCCCGGCCCGGACGGCGCGCGCGACGGCGCCCATCATCGACACCCGCCCACCGCCGCTCACCAGCTCGTGCCCGCGCGCGGCGAGCGCCGAGCCGAACGACGTCGCGAGGGCGGGGTAGCGCGGGTCGATGCCCTCGCTGGAGGCGCAGAACACGCAGACGGAGGCCACGGGCGCAGCCTGCCAGAGGGCTACCCGGCGGCGGCGCGAGGGCGCTGCTCGGGCAGCAGCGTCGCGGTGAGGGCGCGCACCAGGTCGGGCACGTCGTCCTCGGCGAGGCGGACCGTCGACACGCAGGTCGAGCCCTGCCAGATCGACAGCACGACCCGGCCGGCCTCGGGGTGCGAGCTGACGCGCAGCGCCCGGCCGGCCACGTCGCGGCCGACCAGCACGGTGCCCCTCGCGGGGACGGGGCTGACGCTCACACCGCATGGTCACCCGCGGCGGCGCGGTTGTCGAGGGGTCAGCCGTCGGTGGCCCGGTCGTCGGCCCGGCCGGACCCGACGATGATCCGCACGACCTCGTCGACGTCGTCGGTGACGGTGAGCAGGTCGAGGTCGGCCTCGCCGATGGTGCCCTGCGCGAGTGCGGACGAGCGCAGCCAGTCGAGCAGCCCCTGCCAGTACGCCGACCCGACGAGCACGATCGGGAACGAGGTGACCTTGCGGGTCTGCACCAGCGTGAGCGCCTCGAACAGCTCGTCGAAGGTGCCGAACCCGCCGGGCAGCACCACGAAGCCCTCGGCGTACTTCACGAACATCGTCTTGCGGGCGAAGAAGTACCGGAAGTTGATGCCGAGGTCGACGAACTCGTTCATGCCCTGCTCGTGCGGCAGCTCGATGCCCAGCCCGACGCTGACCCCGCCGGCCTCGCAGGCACCCTCGTTGGCCGCCCGCATCGCGCCGGGCCCGCCGCCGGTGATCACCGCGTAGCCGGCCTCGGCGAGCGCGCGGCCGATGGCGACGCCGGTGCGGTACTCGGCCGAGTCGACGGGGGTGCGGGCCGACCCGAAGACGCTGACGGCGCGCGGCAGCTCGGCCAGCGCGCCGAAGCCCTCGACGAACTCGCTCTGGATGCGCAGCACCCGCCACGGGTCGGTGTGCACCCAGTCGTGCGGGCCGCGGCTGTCGAGCAGCCGCTGGTCGGTCGTCTCGCCGGGCACCTGGTCGCGGCGCAGCTGCACCGGCCCCTTGCGGTAGGCCGGCTGCGCACCGTCCTCGTCCTGCGTCGTCGTCATGCGGCAGACCCTACGGGCCGCCCCCGACCCTGCACCCGGGGCGCTCGGGCGGTCGTTCGTCGAGCAAGCACCCTCGTGGCCCACCAGCTGTCGGTGCGACGTGGTCGACTGCTCAGGTCCGACCACGGGCTGCCGATGCGATCCACGACGCCTCCTGGCCGGATGCGTCGACCCGGCGTGCCCTCGCCGGTGCAGATCACGTCGAAAGCAGACTCCACGTGCTCGGAGCACTCGCCGCCCTCCGCCCCCGCGCCCTGCGGCGCACCGCCGCGGTGCTCGTCGTCGGCGTCGCCGTGCTGGCGACCCAGGGCGGGGTCGCGCACGCGGCCGCGTTCACGCCGCTGACGACCGAGGGCTTCACCGGCGCCACCGTCGGCCCCGAGTGGCGGCTGCCGTCCTCGGCGACCAACACCGCCTGCCTCACGGCGTCCACGGACACCGCCGCGACGCCGGTCAAGGGCTGCAACCTGGCGACCCCCGACCCGGTGGGCAGCGGCACGCTGCGGCTGACCGGCAACGGCGCCGGGCAGGTCGGCACGATCTACAACACGACCAGCCTGCCGACGTCGAAGGGCGTCGACGTCACCTTCAACACCTACCAGTGGAGCGGCACGAACCCGGGCGCCGACGGCATCAGCTTCATCCTGGCCGCGACCGACCCGACCAACCCGGCGCCCCCGAGCACGCGCGGCCCGTCCGGCGGCTCACTCGGCTACAGCCCCACCGCCGGCAGCGCCGCGGGCACGTCGTACGGATACCTCGGCTTCGGGCTCGACGTGTTCGGCAACTTCCAGAGCTCGGCCTTCGGCGGCACCGACTGCCCGGCGTCCAGCCGCACCGCGTCGCCCTTCCAGCAGCTCACCGTCCGCGGCCCGGGCAACAACTACCTCGGCTACTGCATCCTCACCCAGGCGGCGCCCAACGGGTCGCTCGACGACCGCACCGCGACCTCCCGGCCGGCCCCCGTGCCGGTCGAGGTGGTGCTGAACCCGGGCGCCGCGACGACGACCGACTCCGGCATCGCGGTGGCCGCGAACTCCTTCACCCTGAAGGTGACCTCGCTCGGCGGCACCCCCCAGACCATCAGCGGCAGCCTGCCGACGGCGGCCCGGCTCAGCGCGCTGGGCTTCCCGGCGTCGTGGTTCGACCCGACCACCGGCCTGCCCTACCAGCTCACCTTCGGCTGGGCGGCCTCGACCGGCGGCTCGTACGAGATCCACGAGATCAACACGCTGACCTCGCGCACCGTCGCCGGCAAGCTGCCCAAGTACGCCCTCGACGTCACCGACGACGAGGACGGCAGCCTGGTCGGCGGCAACCGGGGCGCCGCGCTGGTGACCCCGACGCTGGTCGCCACCGAGGGCGACGAGACGTTCGCGCCGACGGTCGCGACCACGTTCCCCGCCGGCCTGGTGCCGGCCGTCGACCCGACCGTGGCGGGGTACACCTGCACGACGTCCGGCCAGGTCGTGAAGTGCACGAGCACCGACCCCGGCCCGTGGACCGCCGGTACCAGCCTGCCCACCGTGCGGCTGCCGTTCACGGTGACGTCCGGCACCACCGGCACCAAGGGCGTGACGGCGAAGGTCAGCTCGAACGACGCCGCCCCCGCAGTGGCCACGCACTCGGCGAGCGTCAGCACCTACGCGGCGTCGGCGACACCGGGCTCCGTCGCCCACGGCACCGACAGCACGCTCGCCGTCTCGGGCCTGCCGGTCGCCGCCACCGGCACCGTGGCGTTCCGCGAGGGGGGCACCACGCTGTGCACCGCGACGCTGCCCGCCACCAGCTGCCTCGGCGGCGGGCCGCTCGCTGCGGGCGGTCACACGATCACGGCGGTCTGGACGCCGGGCGCGTCCTCCCCCTACGCGACGCAGTCCACCAGCACCTCGCTCACGGTCACGAAGGCGGGCGGTTCGATGACCGCGGCCGCCACGCCCGCGTCGGTGGCCTACGGCACCGCCGACGCGCTGACGGTCGCCGGGCTGCCTGCGGACGCCACCGGCGTGGTCACCTTCGCCAGCGGCGGCACCACGCTGTGCACCGCGACCCTGCCGGCGACGAGCTGCTCGACCGACGCCGCCCTGCACGTCGGCACGTACCCGGTCACCGCCACCTGGCCGGGCGACGGCAACTACGACGGCCGCTCGGCGACGACGTCCTTCGACGTGACGCCGGCACCCACCGCGCTGGCGGCCGCCGTCACCGACCCGACGGTCTCGTACGGGACCGCCGACACCCTGTCGTACAGCGGCCTGGCGGTGAGCGGCCCGACCGCCGCCGGCGGCACCGTCACGTTCCGCGACGCCGACGGCGACACGCTGTGCGTCGCCACCCTGCCCGACACCTCCTGCGCGACGGCGGCCGACCTCGAGCCCGGCACCTACGACGTCACGGCCTCGTACTCCGGTGACGGCGACCACGCGGCCGGCACCGCCACCACCCGGTTCGTGGTGTCGGAGGCCGCGACCGCCGTGCAGGCCGGCGTGACGGACGCGTCCGTCGTCTTCGGCAGCAGCACCACCCTGACCTGGGCCGGGCTGCCCACCAGCCCGGCAGCCGCGACGGGCACGGTCACCTTCACCTCCGGCGGTGCCACCCTCTGCACGGCGACGCTGCCCGACACCTCCTGCGCCACCTCGGCCACGCTGGCGGCGGGCACGTACCCGGTGACCGCCACCTACTCCGGCGACGACCACTACACCGGCTCGACGGACACCACCTCGTTCCAGGTGACCACCGCCGGCTCCACGTCGTTCACCGCGGCCGCGACCCCGACCAGCGCCACCTACGGCGACCCGGTGACCCTGTCGCACGCCGGGCTCGACCTGACCGGCGCGGACGCCGCGACCGGCACGGTCACCTTCACCTCCGGCGGCGAGACGCTCTGCGTCGCGACGCTGCCCGACACCAGCTGCGCGGCCCCCGCCGACCTCGACGTCGGCACCTACCCGGTGACGGCGACGTACTCGGGCGACGCGAACCACGACGGCGCCACCGACACCACCGCGTTCGAGGTCACGAAGGTCGCGACGACGGTCGTGGCCGCGGCGACGTCGCCGTCGGTGACGTTCGGCACGACCAACACGCTGTCGTACTCCGGACCGGTGCTCACCGGCCCGACGGCGGCGACGGGCACCGTCACCTTCACGGCCGGCGGCGAGACGCTGTGCGTGGCCACCCTGCCGGCGACCAGCTGCACGACCGCCGCCGACCTCGGTGCCGGCTCCTACGCCGTCACCGCGACGTACTCCGGCGACGCGAACCACGACGGCGACAGCGACACCGCCGCGTTCGAGGTGACGAAGGCCGCCACGACGCTGACCGCCTACGCCGCCTTCCCGAGCGTGCCGTTCGGCGCACCCGACCCGCTCGCCGTCACCGGCCTGCCGGCCGGCGCGACCGGCACGGTGACCTTCACCTCGGGCGGCACCACCCTCTGCACGGCGACGCTGCCGGAGACCACCTGCGACGCACTGGCCGGGCTGCACGCGGGCACCTACCCCGTCGTCGCCACCTACTCGGGCGACGCGAACCACGACGGCGACACCGACACCACGTCCTTCACGGTGACGCGGGCCGCGACGGCCCTCGGCGCGACGGTCAGCTCGCCGGTCGTCTCGAAGGGCACCCGGGAGGTGCTGACCGCCTCCGGCCTGCCCGCCGGCGCGACCGGCACCGTCGTGTTCACCGCGGGCGGGCGCACCCTGTGCACCGTGACCCTGCCCGACACCAGCTGCCGCACCGCGGCCGACCTCGCGCTCGGGCGCTACGACGTGACGGCGACCTACTCCGGCGACGGCGACCACAGCGGCTCGACCGCCACCGCGCGGTTCCGCGTCGAGGCCGTCGCCACCACCACGCGGACGACCACGACGCCGCAGGGCACGCCGGTCACCGTGCCGGTCCCCGGTGCCTCCACCGCCGACTCGATCACCGTGGTGGGCACGCCCGCGCACGGGACCGCGACGGTGCGCGACGGCGCGCTCGTCTTCTCGCCCGACGACGGGTTCGTCGGCACGACGACCGTCACGCTGCGGGTGGTCGACGAGGACGGCACCGTCACCGTGGTCACCGTCCGCGTGGTCGTCACGGCGGCTGACAGCGGCACCGACGGCGGCGGGGGCACGGGCGGCTCGGGTGGCGGCGGCTCCGGCGGCTCGGACGGCGGCGACGAGGGCTCGGGTCTGCCCGCGGTCGCCGACGGCGTCGCGACGCTGCCGCGCACGGGCTCCGACCTGGTGCTGTGGACCCTGGTCGGTGCCGGGCTGGTGACGGTCGGCGCGGTGGCCGTCCGCACCACCGCCCGTCCGGTGCGGGCGACCCGGGCCGGCCGGGCAGACGGCGCCACGGGCGAACGCGCCTGAGCGACGGTCCGGCCGGCCCCGCGTGGGCCGGCCGGGCGGCTCAGCCGGTCCGCCGCTCGGCCGGCCAGTCGGTCAGCCCGTCGGCTGGTCGTGTGGTCAGGCGGGCGGTGCGGAGAGCCAGCGACGCAGCGCCGCCTCGGCCTCGACGACCTGGTGCGCCGGCACGAACTCGTCGTCGGCGTGCGCCTTCATCGGGTCGCCCGGCCCGTAGTTGACGGCGGGCACGCCGAGCGCGCTGAAGCGGGCGACGTCGGTCCAGCCGTACTTCGGCTTCACGACGCCGCCCATCGCCGCGACGAACGCCGCGGCGGCCGGCCGGTCGAGGCCCGGGCGGGCGCCGTCGGCGCGGTCGGTCACGGCCACCTCGAAGCCCTGCAGCAGGTCACGCAGGTGCGCCTCGGCGTCGGCGGCGCTCGTGCTCGGGGCGAAGCGGTAGTTCACCTCGACCCGGCAGGCGTCGGGGATCACGTTGCCGGCGACGCCGCCCGCGATGCGCACGGCGTTCAGGCTCTCGCGGTAGACCAGACCGTCGACCTCCACCTGCCGCGGCTCGTAGGCGGCGAGCCGGGTCAGCACCTCGCCGGCGTCGTGGATCGCGTTGTGCCCCTTCCACGCCCGGGCCGAGTGCGCGGCGACGCCCTTCGTGGTGACGTCGACCCGCATGGTGCCGTTGCAGCCGCCCTCGACGAGCCCGTCGGTGGGCTCGAGCAGCACGGCGAACTGCGCGTCGAGCCACTCGGGGTGGGTGCGCGCGATGCGGCCGAGCCCGTTGTGCTCCGACTCGATCTCCTCGCCGTCGTAGAACACGTACGTGACGTCGCGCACCGGCGCCTCGACGGCCGCGGCCAGCGCGAGCTGCACCGCGACGCCGCCCTTCATGTCGCAGGTGCCGCGGCCGTAGACCAGACCGCCCTCGACCCAGGTCGGCAGGTTCGGCGTCGCGGCGAGCGGCACGGTGTCGAGGTGGCCGGCCAGCACCACGCGCTCGCCCCGCCCGAGCTCGGTGCGGGCGACCACCGCGTCGCCGTCGCGGTCGACCCGCAGGTGCGGCAGCCGGCGCAGGGCCTCCTCGACGGCGTCCGCGATCGGCCCCTCGTGCCCGCTCACCGACTCGAGGTCGCACAGCGCCCGGGTCAGCGTGACGACGTCCTGGCTGAGGTCGAGGCTCGGCATGGGCCACATGGTGGCACGCGGCTCAGGGCGCGCCGCCGGGCTGCCGATCCACGAAGGGTGGACGGCCCTGGCGCTGAGCGCCGCGAGCGGACGGTCGCGCGGACGGGCGCAGCGGTGCCGGCGCCGTGGCAGGCCGAACGCTTTCGCACGACGCGGTGGCACGCGACGGTGACGACGTTCGGGCCGCGCACGAAGCTGGCGCTGACCGTGCCGACCTTCGTGCCGGCGCTGCTCTTCGCCGGCATCCTGACCGGCCCGCCCGACCCGTTCTGGGCCATCGGCGTCCTGGGCGTCGCCGGCTGCGGGTCCGCCGCGGCGTGGTGGGCCCGTCAGGTGTGGCAGCCCGGGTCCGTCGCACGCGGCGCGGCGCCACCGAGCGAGCCGCGGCCCGAGCCCGACCTCGAGGCGGAGGCGACCCGGCGTCCGGCGCACGGCTCGCTCGGCGGCGACGTCGCGCCGCCCACCCGCTGGTGACCCTGCCGCTCGGCCGAGGCCGTCGGGGCGCCCCTCTAGGCTGAGGGCCATGAGCGACGCGCGCACCGCCTGGGGCCACGGCCTGGTCACGACGTCGGACGACGGGCAGGTGCTCGACACCTGGTTCCCGTCGCCGTCGCTCGGCTCGGCGCCCAAGAGCAGCAGCCCCTACGACGTGCCGAGCGAGCTGGCGGCGCTCGAGGGCACCGACCCGGCGCGCGGGGTGAAGCGCCACGTCGCGCGGGTCGAGGTCGACCTCGACACCGCCCCGGCCGGCGCGAGCGACGCCTACCTGCGCCTGCACCTGCTCTCGCACCGTCTGGTGCGGCCGAACACGGTGAACCTGCAGGGCGTCTTCGGCGTGCTGGCCAACGTGGTCTGGACCGACCGGGGCCCGTGCCCGGTCGACGGCTTCGAGGCCACCCGGGCGCGACTGATGGCGCAGCACGGTCGGGTCACCGTCTACGGCGTCGACAAGTTCCCGCGGATGGTCGACTACGTGCTGCCGACCGGCGTCCGCATCGCCGACGCCGACCGGGTGCGACTCGGCGCGCACCTGGCCGAGGGCACCACCGTCATGCACGAGGGCTTCGTGAACTACAACGCCGGCACGCTCGGCACCTCGATGGTCGAGGGCCGCATCGTGCAGGGCGTGGTCGTGGGCGACGGCACCGACGTGGGCGGCGGCGCGTCGATCCTCGGCACGCTGAGCGGCGGGGGCACCGACGTGGTGTCGATCGGCGAGCGCTGCCTGCTGGGCGCGAACTCCGGCTGCGGCATCAGCCTCGGCGACGACTGCGTCATCGAGGCCGGGCTCTACGTGACGGCCGGCACCAAGGTCACGCTGGTCGGCGGCGAGCGCGCCGGCCAGGTGGTCAAGGCCCGCGAGCTGTCCGGCGCGTCGAACATGCTGCTGCGCCGCAACTCGGTGTCCGGCGCCGTCGAGGTGGTCGCCCGGCCGGGCACCACCGTCGAGCTCAACGCCGCGCTGCACGCGAACTGACGGCACGCCTCGAGCCGGCGCGATGACCACGTACCCCTACGCAGCGCGCGACGCCGGCGGGTCGGTGCCCCCACCGCCTGCCGCGACCGCGCGCTCGCGCCGCCGCCGCGGGCCCCGGGTGCTGCTGATCGGCCTGCTCGTCGCGGCGCTGGTGGTGGCCGGTGTCGTGCTGTGGCAACGGCGCTCGACGCCGTTCCTGGGCGACGAGTGCACGGCCACGGCGTCCGGCCGCGGCGTCGACGCCTCGCCCGAGCAGATGGGCAACGCCGCGACCATCGCCGGCATCGCCCTGCGCCGCGGGCTGCCCGCGCGAGCCGCGACCATCGCCATCGCGACCGCCATCCAGGAGTCGAAGCTGCAGAACGTCGACTACGGCGACCGCGACTCGCTCGGCCTGTTCCAGCAGCGGCCCTCGCAGGGCTGGGGCACCGAGGCGGAGGTGCAGGACCCGGTGCACGCCACGAACGCCTTCTACGACGCGCTGGTGAAGGTGCGCGGCTACCAGGGCATGGAGATCACGAAGGTCGCCCAGAAGGTGCAGCGCAGCGCCTACCCCGAGGCGTACGCCGACCACGAGCCGGACGCGCGGGTGCTGGCCTCGGCGCTCACCGGCCAGTCCCCCGCCGCGCTGAGCTGCCGCCTCGACCCCGACACCGCGCCCGCCGGGGCCGCCGGCGTCGCGCCGTTCCGCACCGCCGTCCGTGCCGAGCTGACGAAGGCCGCCACGACGGTCGCCGGCCCCGCCGCCGTCCGCGTGCCCGCGGTCGACACCACGCACCTGTGGGCCACCGCGCAGTACGCCGTCGCGCAGGCCGACCGGCTCGGCGTCGCGCGGGTGTACGTCGCCGGCAGGGTGTGGAGCCGCACGGCGGACGACGGCGGCTGGGCGCCCGTACCGAAGGGGACGCCGAAGCAGCCGGCCGGCTCGGTGACGGTGACGTTCAGCGACGCGCCCCCGCCCGCCGCCTGACCCGACGCTCCCGGACGCACGTCCGCCGCCCAGGCCGCTCCCGCGCCGTCCAGAGCGATCTGGACGGCGACGAGCGGCCTGAGCGGCGGAGGGGTGGTGCGGGGTGGGTCAGGCCTCGACGGTGACGTGCTCGTTCGGCACGCAGTGCGTCATGACCAGGCCCTCGACGTCGCGAGGGCCGTTCTTGCCGAGGTTCGCCAGGCGCTGCAGCTCGGGCTCGCTGAGCGTCTGGGTGGCGAGCGGCTCGAGGTGCCGCACGTCGTCGGCGCTGATGCCGAGGCCGTCGCCGACGCGCTGGCCCAGCTCGTCCTCGCACATGAGCAGGTGCCAGACCATGCGCTCCTGGATCGGGCGGTCGCACTGGGCGAGCGCACCGGTCAGGTTGGCGACCAGGTCGTCGCGCTCCCACTGCTCCGAGAGCAGGTACCGCTCGCCGGCCTGCGCGTAGTCGTTCGTGCGCGGGATCCGCTTGCGGGTCAGGCGCCCGGTGATCTCGGGGCCCTGCTCGTCGTGCGTCGGGTACTCGGCCTCGCGCAGGCCGCCGAGGATCGACGGCTCGTAGTTCACCGAGGGGTTCTGGCCGGGGGCCAGGTCGACGCCGTACGCCATCTGCCCGTCGCGCTGGTTGGTGGCGACCTTCGCACCCTTGGCCGAGTTCACCGGCAGCTGCAGGTAGTTCGGGCCGACGCGGTAGCGCTGGGTGTCGGAGTAGCTGAACGTGCGGCCGACGAGCATCTTGTCGTCGGAGAAGTCGAGGCCGTCGACCAGCACGCCGGTGCCGAACGCGATCTGCTCGTTCTCGGTGAAGAAGTTCTCCGGCCGCCGGTCGAGCGTCATGGTGCCGACCTTGCGGAGCGGGAAGAGGTTCTCCGGCCACACCTTCGTGTCGTCGAGCGGGTCGAAGTCGAGCTCGGGGTGCTCGTGGTCGTCCATGAGCTGCACGTGCAGCTCCCACTGGGGGAAGTCGCCCGCGTCGATCGCGGCGTACAGGTCCTTGGTGTGCGCGCCGAGCTCCTGGCCCTGCACGACGGCGGCGTCGGCGGCGGTCCACGACCGCACGCCCTGCTTCGGCAGCCAGTGGTACTTCACCAGCTGCGTCTCGCCCTGGGCGTTGACCCACTTGTAGGTGTTGACGCCGAAGCCCTGCATGAACCGGTAGCTGGCCGGCAGGCCGCGGGGGCCGAACACCAGCGTGACCATGTGCATGGCCTCGGGGGTCTGGCTGATGAAGTCGAAGACGCGGTTCGGCACCTGGCGGTCGAACGTCACCGGGTCGGGCTTCTGCGAGTGGATGAAGTCGGGGAACTTGATCGCGTCGCGGATGAAGAAGACGCCGAGGTTGTTGCCGACGAGGTCCCAGTTGCCCTCCTCGGTGTACATCTTGATCGCGAAGCCGCGCGGGTCGCGGGCGGCCTCGCTGGAGTCGCGACCGCCGGCCACGGTCGAGAACCGGATGGCGAGCTCGGTGCGCTTGCCGGCCTCGCTGAACACCTTGGCTCGGGTGTACTTCGCGATCGGCTCGTCGCCGACCGTGCCGTCGGCCTCGAAGTACCCGAAGGCGGTGGCGCCGCGGGCGTGCACGACGCGCTCGGGGATGCGCTCGCGGTCGAAGTGGCTGATCTTCTCGAGGAACTGGTAGTTCTCGAGCGTCGCCGGGCCGCGAGCGCCGACGGTGCGCTGGTTCTGGTTGTCGTACACCGGGTGACCCTGGCGGTTGGTGAGCACCGCCCGGTCGTCACCCGCCTCGGGGCCCTTGCTGGCCACGTCGGTCATGACGTCTCCCTCTCGATCTGCTGAGCTGGCTGGGGTGCTGCTGGAGGTGCGGTGGTGCAGTCGGGGCAGGTGCCCCAGAAGACGACCTCGGCCTCGTCGACGGCGAAGCCGTGGGCGGCCGAGGGCGTGAGGCAGGCGGCGTCGCCGACCACGCAGTCGACGTCGACCGTGCGCCCGCAGGCGCGGCAGACGAGGTGGTGGTGGTTGTCGCCGACCCGGCTCTCGAACCGGGCCGCCGACCCCGCCGGCTCGAACCGGCGCACCAGCCCGGCCGCGGTCATCGCGTCGAGGCAGTCGTAGACGGCCTGCAGCGACACGGTACCCAGCCGGGTGCGGGTGCGCACCGCGACGTCGGACGCCGTGAGGTGCTCGCGCGCCGACCCGGCGTCGTCGAGCACACCGAGCACGGCGACCCGCTGGCCCGTGACGCGCAGGCCGCGCGCACGCAGCCGGTGGGTCGCGTCGAGGGTCGTGGGCACGTCCCCCACCCGACCACCGTTCCTGGAACGAGTCAAGTCTGGGGCGCGCCCGCTCGGGTCAGCGGTCGGCCACCGGCACGTAGTCGCGCTCGGGCTCGCCGACGTACAGCTGGCGCGGCCGGCCGATCTTCGTCTCCGGGTCCTCCATCATCTCGCGCCACTGCGCGATCCAGCCGGGCAGCCGGCCGATGGCGAACAGCACCGTGAACATCTTCGTCGGGAAGCCCATGGCCTTGTAGATGAGGCCGGTGTAGAAGTCGACGTTCGGGTACAGCTTGCGCTCGACGAAGTAGTCGTCCTGCAGCGCGATCTCCTCCAGCCGCACCGCGATGTCGAGCAGCTCGTCGCGCCGGCCGAGGTTGCCGAGGATCTCGTCGGCGGTCTTCTTGATGATCGCCGCGCGCGGGTCGTAGTTCTTGTAGACGCGGTGCCCGAAGCCCATGAGCCGGACGCCGTCCTCCTTGTTCTTCACCTTCTGCATGAAGCTGTCGGCGTCGTCGTCGCCGCGCTGGATGCGCTCGAGCATCTCCAGGACGGCGGAGTTCGCGCCGCCGTGCAGCGGGCCGGACAGGGCGTGGATGCCGGCCGACACCGACGCGAACAGGTTCGCCTGGCCGGAGCCGACCAGCCGCACCGTCGACGTCGAGCAGTTCTGCTCGTGGTCGGCGTGCAGGATGAACAGCAGGTCGAGCGCCTTCGTCATGGCCGGGTCGACGTCGTACGGCTCGGCCGGGAAGCCGAACGTCAGCCGCAGGAAGTTCTCGACCAGCCCGATCGAGTTGTCGGGGTACAGGAACGGCTGGCCGATGCTCTTCTTGTAGGCGTACGCCGCGATCGTCGGCAGCTTGGCCAGCAGCCGCACCGTCGACAGCTCGATCTGGTCCTTGTCACGGATCGAGAGGCTGTCCTGGTAGAAGGTCGACAGCGCCGACACCGCCGACGACAGCACCGGCATCGGGTGCGCGTCGCGGGGGAAGCCCTCGAAGAAGCGCTTGAGGTCCTCGTGCAGGAGCGTGTGCCGCCGGATGCGGTTGGTGAAGTCCTCGAGCTCGGTCGCCGTCGGCAGCGCGCCGTAGATGAGCAGGTAGCTGACCTCGATGAACGTCGACTTCTCGGCGAGCTGGTCGATCGGGATGCCGCGGTAGCGCAGGACGCCCGCGTCGCCGTCGATGTAGGTGATCGCGGAGCGGGTCGCCGCGGTGTTGCCGAAGCCGGGGTCGAACGTGACGTTGCCGGTGGTGCCCAGCAGCTTCGAGATGTCCCAGGCGTCGTTGCCGTCGGTCGCCGCCTGGCCGGCGAGCTGCAGCTCGCCACCGTCGTACTTCAGGGTCGCGTCGTGCGTCATCGGTTCAGCTCCCTCGAGTGCTCGCGGACCGCCGCCGCGGTTCTCGCAGGAGCGGGCACGCCGAAACTACCCGTCGGTCACAACCGGCAGCCAATCAGGGGTCACCAGGTGGACTGACCGAGTCGGGTGGCGGCCCGCGCGATGCGCGGACCGGTCGCCGTGAGCGCCACCCGGACGTGCTCGGCACCGGCGGCGCCGTAGAACGTGCCCGGCGCGACCAGCACGCCGAGGTCGGCCAGCCGGTCGACGGTGACCGCCGCCGGCTCGCCGCGGGTGCACCACAGGTACAGCCCGGCCGTGGAGTGGTCGACGCGGAAGCCGGCGCCCTCGAGCGCCTCCCGCAGCACGTGCCGGCGGGCCAGGTAGCGGCCGCGCTGCTCGGCCACGTGCAGGTCGTCGCCCAGCGCCACCCGCACGGCCTCCTGCACCGGCCGCGGCACGATCATGCCCAGGTGCTTGCGCAGCTCGAGCAGCCGGCGCACCAGCGCGGGGTCGCCGGCCGCGAACGCCGCCCGGTACCCGGCGAGGTTCGACTGCTTCGACAGCGAGTAGACCGCGAGCAGCCCCTCGTGCGAACCGCCGCAGACCCGCGGGTCGAGGATGCTCGGCACCGGCTCGCCGTCCCACGACAGCTCGGCGTAGCACTCGTCGCTGGCCACGACGGCGCCGCGCGCCCGGGCCCACTCGACGACCTTGCGCAGGTGCTCGACGCCGAGCACCTGACCGGTCGGGTTGGACGGTGAGTTCACCCAGACCAGCGCCACCCGCCCGGGTCCGGTCTGCAGCGTGCCCGCGGCCGGCACCGGCGTGGCGCCCGCGACCCGGGCCCCGACGTCGTACGTCGGGTAGGCGATCTCGGGGTGCACCACGACGTCGCCCGGCCCGAGGCCGAGCAGCGTCGGCAGCCAGGCCACCAGCTCCTTCGAGCCGACGGTCGGCAGCACCGCGTCGGGGTCGACGTCCGGCACGCCGCGGCGCCGCGCGAACCAGGCCGCCACGGCCTCGCGCAGCTGCGGCGTCCCGTGCGTCTGCGGGTAGCCGGGCGCGTCGGCGGCCTCGCGCAGCGCCTGCTGCACGAGCTCGGGCGTCGGGTCGACCGGGGTGCCGACCGACAGGTCGACGATGCCGTCCGGGTGCGCCCGGGCGCGCGCCGCCGGCTCGGCCAGCGTGTCCCAGGGGAAGTCGGGGAGCTGCAGCGCCACCGCGCTACTCCGCGTGCTCCTGCGGGGGCAGCGCCGAGATGATGGCGTGGTCCTTGCTGATCAGGCCCATCTTGGCGGCACCGCCCGGCGACCCGAGGTCGTCGAAGAACTCCACGTTGGCCGTGTAGTACTCCTTCCACTGTTCGGGCACGTCGTCCTCGTAGTAGATGGCCTCGACCGGGCAGACCGGCTCGCAGGCGCCGCAGTCGACGCACTCGTCGGGGTGGATGTAGAGCGACCGCTCACCCTCGTAGATGCAGTCGACCGGGCACTCCTCGATGCACGCCTTGTCCTTGAGGTCGACGCAGGGCTGGGCGATGACGTACGTCACGGCGGTGTCCTCCTCCTCGGCCGGGACGGTGCTGCCCGGCGACTGACCGGCACCTAGTATCGCGGCAGGCCGGGCGCAGCGCACGGAGGGGGTCTGATGTCCCGACAGCCGGGACCGCGGGTGGGCGCGGACGACGTGGGGCGGCGCGTCGTGCTGCGCCGCCGGCTGCCCGGCGGCCGGGTGGGCGACCTGCTCGGCGAGCTGCTGGCGTGGGACCCCGCGGGGCTGGCCCGGGTGCGCACCCGCGCGGGCGAGGTGAGCGTGCCGGTGCGCGAGGTGCTGGCCGGCGAGCCGGAG
>NZ_BAAHBM010000017.1:0-51838 GCF_054776675.1 Angustibacter aerolatus | reverse complement strand
GCCACCCGCTCCGGAGCCGCCGGAGCCGCCCGAGGCGCTCGAGGCGCCGCCGCCGGCAGCGCCACCCGTCGTCCCACCACCGGCCGCGGGCGCGGACCCGCCGCTGGTGGGTGCCTTGCCGCCGACCGGGTTGCCGATGGCGACGGCGGTGCTGCCGCTGCACGGCCCGGCGCCGACCTCGTCGCAGGCCGGCGGCTTGGGAGCGATCTCCGCGAGGTAGTTGCGCTTGGGCTGCCCCGGCACGAACGTCGGGTTGCGGCAGCTCGAGACGGTGCTGCTGGCGACGTCGACGTCCGGGTCGGCCTGCTTCAGCTTCGCCGTCTGGTCGAAGCTGGCCTGCACCAGGTTGATCGGCAGCGGCGAGTAGCCGATCGGGCCCATCTCGCGCTGGCCCTCGCAGATCGAGTACTTGAGGTAGTCGGCGAGCGTCTGACGCTTGCCGGTGGTCATCGTCTGGTCGTTCGCGGCGGTCGGGATGATCATGTAGGAGTAGGACGACAGGGCGTACGTGCGCACGTCGCGGTAGGTGTACACGCGGTCGAGGTTCTGCAGCAGGTAGTTCGGCGAGGACTTGTCGGTGTTGATCTGCGCCTGCGTCAGGGCGACGGCCACGTTGTACTGCGTCGGCAGGGTGAAGTAGCCCGCGGCGTTCCGCAGCTTGGCCACCGGCATGTTCTTGGCCAGCGCGTACGAGTACTCGTCGAATCCGATGGCACCGTTCGCCGCGGCCGAGTTGATGTAGTTGATGACGCCGTCGGACCCGTTCTGCGCCACCGCCTGGCCCTTGCGCGGGTAGTACTCCGTCAGGCCCGAGCGGCCGAGGAACGGCCGCCAGGTGCCGGGCTCGACGGTGTCGAGGTAGCGGGTGAACTGCGCGGTCGACCCCGAGCCCTCCGAGTGCACGACCGGGATGATGGGCAGGCTCGGCAGCTGGCGGCCGTTGTTGTCCTTCGTGACGGCCGGGTCGTTCCAGTTGGTGATCTGGTTCGTGAAGATCTTCGCCAGCGTGCTGCTCGACAGCCGCAGGTCGCGCACCTTCTTGGTGCCGACCCGGATCTGGTACGGGAACGACGTGCCGCCGGCCACGATCGGCAGGTAGGCGAAGGCGCGTCCGTTGCTGGTGTCGGCCTCGCCCGTCACCGAGTCCGACCCCTGGAACCCGATGTCGGACAACGCGAAGTCGGTGGTCTTGAAGGCGAAGTTCTTGCGGCCGGTGGCCGAGCCGTTCGCGGTGAAGGTGACCTTGAGACCGCTCGGCGTGACGTCGGCGATCCACTGGTTCACGGCGTTCGACGACCAGCTCGATCCGGAGCCGTTGACCGGGGCGTGCACCTTCGCCTGCGCGGGCGCGGCGGTGGTGGCCGCCAACGCACCGAGGGCGGCGGTCAGCAGGAGGGCGGCGCGCAGCCGGCCTGGGGGTCGCATGGTGGTTCCTCTCGGGCGGTGCGGTGAGGTCGTGCGCTGCACGTCAGCGGCCCTTGCGCTGACGGGCGAGCACGCGGGTGACGACGAAGAGGGCGAGCACGAGCGCGAGCAGGACGCTGGCGGCGCCGAACCCGCGGGCGATGAAGGCGTTCTGGCCGCTGCGCACGGCGGAGAAGACGAACAGCGGCAACGAGTTCATTGGCTGGTGCAGCGGGTCGGCGTTGAAGAAGGTGCTCGCTCCGGAGGTCAGCAGCACCGGTGAGGTCTCGCCGACGCCGCGGGCGATCCCGAGGATGAGCGCGGTGGCAAGACCGGGCCGTGCGGTGGGTAGCACCACGCGCCAGGTCGTCTGCCACTGCGAGGCGCCCAGCGCCAGGCTGGCCTCCCGCAGACCGCCGGGTACGACGCGCAGGCTGACGTCGGCGGCGCGCGCGATGATCGGCAGCATCATGACGCTGATCGCCATCGACGCCGTGAACCCGGTCGGCGGGAAGTGCAGCGTGACCAGCAGCACCGTGTAGACGAACAGGCCGGCCACGATGGACGGCAGCGCCGTCATCGCCTCGACCACGGTGCGCACGATCCGTGCGGTGCGGCCGCCGACCTCCGAGAGGTAGACGGCGGTGCCGAGCCCCAGCGGCAGCGTCACCGCGACAGCGATGCCGATCTCGATGAGCGACCCGGTGACCGCGTGCAGCACGCCGCCCCGAGCCAGCGGGTCGAGCGGCCGCACGCCGGCCATGTCGTGGGCGTAGAAGTTCGGGTGCACCAGCGCCGGCACGCCGCGGGCGAACGTGAACACCACGGAGCTGACCAGCGCGACGAACACGATCAGCGCGCCGCCGGTGACGACGGCCGACATCAGCCGGTCGAGCACGATCGGCCGGGGGTGCGCGAGCGCCGTCACCAGCGCGTACAGCCCGAGGAACGACAGGTACCAGCAGACGACGAAGCCGAGCTTGCCCTGCAGCGGCAGCAGGTAGCTGAACACCACCCAGGTCAGGCCCAGCGACCCGGCGAGCGCGCCGACGAGCGAGGCGACGTCGTCGACCCCGCGCCGGCCGACCGGCCGGGGCTGCTGTCGGGCGGGGACGGCGTCCGGCTGGGTGCGGCCGGGCCCACCGGTGCCGGGCTGCAGCGGTCGTCGGGGCCGACGGCGGGTTGCGACCGGCGGTGCGTCCGGGGGCCGCGTGGTGACGGTCATCAGATCTCCGTGGCGGCGCCGCTGCGGCTGCGGCTGACGAGGACGGCGGCGGCGGTGTTCGTCGCCAGGGTGATGAGGAAGAGCACGAAGCCGGCGGTCAGCAGCGCCGACAGCTGCCCGGTCGACGCCTCGCCGAACCGGCCGGCGATGAGGGCGGAGATGGTCTCGGTGCCGATCTCGAGGACCCGCACCTTCAGCTCGAAGGCCGGGGAGATGATCAGGACGACGGCGATGGTCTCGCCGAGCGCGCGACCCAGGGCGAGCATCGTGCCGCCGATGACGCCGCCCTGGCCGAACGGCAGCACCACCGCCCGGATCGCGCCCCAGCGGGTGCCGCCGAGGGCCAGCGCGGCCTCGCGCTCACCGGCCGGAGCCTGCGCGAACACGCCGCGCATGACGGCGCAGGCCATCGGCAGCACCATCATCGCGACGGCGATCGCGGCGACGAAGACCGATGCGGTGTACCGGGTCTGCGCCCAGGCAGCCGCCCGGGGATCGGTGCCGACGTCGAAGAACGGGATCCAGCCGAGGTAGGTGTGCAGGAACCGGGCGACGTGCAGCGCGTGCGGCTGCACGAGGAAGAAACCCCACAGTCCCCAGATGATGCTCGGCACCGCCGCCATGAGGTCGACCAGCGACACCAGCGTGGCGCGCAGCCGCGGCGGGGCGTACTCGGTGATGAACAGCGCGCTGGCGAGGGCGAGCGGGAAGGCGATCGCCAGCGCGACGACCGCGACCTCGACCGTGCCGAGCAGCACCGCGGCGATGCCCAGCACGTCGCGCTCGGGCTGCCAGTCCGTCTCGGTGAAGAAGCTCAGGCCGTAGTGGCGCAGAGTCGGCACCGACTGCAGTCCGAGGAACAGGCCGATCGAGCCGGTGATCACCAGCACCAGCACGCCGATGGCCCGGGTGCCGTGCCGGAAGACCAGGTCACCCGGCGTCCGGCCCGGAGTCAGACGTCGTGGGGTCTGCGGCGGCAGCGGGATCGCCAGCACCTCGGTGTCGGCCGCGGTCACCCGAAGCGGCCGTTCACGTAGTCGGCGGTGCGCTGGTCGACCGGTGAGCCGAAGACCCGCTCCGTCGGGCCGGCCTCGACGATGCCGCCGGGCGCGCCCTGCTCGGCCAGGAAGAACGCGCACTGCTGCGAGACCCGCGCGGCCTGCTGCATGTTGTGGGTGACGATCACGACGGTGATCTCGTCGCGCAGCAGCGCGATCGTCTCCTCCACGCGGCGGGTCGACGTCGGGTCGAGGGCCGAGCAGGGCTCGTCCATGAGCAGCACGTCCGGCTCGACCGCCAGCGAACGGGCGATGCACAGCCGCTGCTGCTGACCACCGGACAGCGCCCCGCCGGGCTCGCCGAGGCGGTCCTTGACCTCGTTCCACAGCCCCCCGCGGATCAGGCAGCGCTCGACGAGCTCCTGCTTCTCGCGGCGGGAGGCGCGGGTGCCGGTCAGCTTCAGGCCGGCGGTGACGTTCTCGGCGATCGACATGGCCGGGAACGGGTTCGGCTTCTGGAAGACCATGCCGATGCGCTTGCGGACGTCGGTGATCCGCAGCTGCGGCGTGTAGACGTCGGTACCGTCGAGCCGCACCTCGCCGGCCATCGCAGCCGCCGGGTTCGACTCGTGCATCCGGTTGAGGATCCGCAGGAACGTCGACTTGCCGCAGCCCGACGGCCCGATGAGCGCCGTCACGGTGGCGGGCGGCATCGTCAGGCTGACCCGGTCGAGCACCTGGTTGCTGCCGAACCAGGCCGACACGTCCACGGCGTCCAGCTCGGCCCCGCGCGGCTGACCCGCGTCCGCCGTCTCGGGCTGCCGCGGCGTGCCGGTGGTGGTGAGGGTCACGAGCGGCCTCTCGGGTGGGGGTGGCGGACGCCGGGTGCGGCGCCTGGAGAACCGTCACGAGGCGGCACGTCCGGCGCTGCACCGCACCGCGAACGCCGGACGTGGCCAGGGTGAAGAAGACGTCCGACTCGGACGTGCGGGCCACACCGCCGCGAGCCGGGCACCGGCGGCATCACCGGACACCCGACGCGCGACGACGGGTGCGGCCACGGAGCACCTGCTGCAGCAGGCGGTCGTCGACCACCGCTGCCGGCAGGTGCAC
Source organism: Angustibacter aerolatus (assembly GCF_054776675.1). Taxonomy (NCBI): domain Bacteria; kingdom Bacillati; phylum Actinomycetota; class Actinomycetes; order Kineosporiales; family Kineosporiaceae; genus Angustibacter; species Angustibacter aerolatus. The sequence continues at coordinate 47,098 of NZ_BAAHBM010000017.1, read as the reverse complement.
GGCGAACTGCTGGTAGCTGTAGGCGGCTTCGCGCTGTCGCTGGTAGGTGCGTCCGGAGGTCGCGACCAGCACCCCGTCGAGCACTGCGCGCCACGCCCACCCCGGCCGCTCGGGGCGGGTCGCCACGACGGGCTCGAACCCGTGGCAGCTGCGCTGCAGCGATGCCAGCCAGTCGAGCAGCTCACCCACGCCGTGCCCGGAGGTCCCTCGACCGAGCTCGCGGTGGTTGCTGGCCACGAGCCGCCACCCGACGCTCAGCGGCTCGTCGCGACTGCTCGGCCCGTGCGGGGTGAGTCGCCAGGTGCTCCCGGTGCCGTCGTCGACCAGCACCGCCGGCACCACCACCAGACGCGAGGTCGCCACGCCGTCAGTCCTCCTCGTGCCGCCCACTGGCCGCAGAGCAGGGCCGAGTCACTGTTCGACCTCGACCTGTGCCGCAGCGCATCGTGAGGGCGAACGCCGGACGGTGGTCGGGTGACCGTTCGCCCCGCTCCGGACACAGCGCGCGAAGCGCCTACCCCGATGTCACCCGGACGGCGGGCAGCGGCAGCACCGTGCCGGCTCTCCCCGACGCCACGACGAGCGCCGCGTCCACCCTGCTCGCGCCCTGACGCGGGCGCAGGGTGCAGGCGACGGTGGTGGTGCGCCCAGCGCGCACGTTCCCCGAGCAGCGCAGGGTGCCCCCGTGCGCGACGGTCGTGAGCCGCGGGCGCTCCTCACCTCCCGCCACCCACACCAGCACCTCGAAGTGCGCGCCCGCCCCCACCGCCACGGCCCTCGGCAGACCCGACGTCGGGCCGAGCAGGGCGTGCGGCACCCGCACGCTCAGCACGCCGTCGGCTCCGGCGGGCAGCGGCGCAGCGACCCGCACCGCCGGGTCCACGTCCTCCGCTCCGCCTCCGCCCGGCGCCAGCAGGGCGCACACGGTGACGGCGACGGCGACCACGAGGCGAGACCAGGGCACGTCCTCGCGTCGACGTCCGGTGCGGACACCTGGACGTGCGCGGCTCCGCGTTCACCCGCCGTCCGCTCGCCGCCCGCCGTCCCGCCACCCGGCCTGCGCCGCGGCGCAACGCGAGCAGCGTCGGACATCAGCGAATGGGACCGACGACGAGACCGCGCACCCCGATCTCGGACGCAGCGAGGCCACGGGCGATGGTGCCTGCGAGGTGAACCAGAGCCGGAGCACGACGCAGCGCCGGCGATGCGCACGGCCGCGGACAGCGCCGGACGTCGGCGAATGGGACCGACGATGAGACTGCGCCTACCGAACTCGGACGCTGCAGCCCCAGGGCGACGCCCGCGGGCCGACCGGCTGGAGATGACGAGCTGCGTGTTCGGCTTCTCCACCGAACGGCGTTCCAACAGCCGTCCCGCGGCCCGGGTTTCGCACCACGCAAACTGGGACGGGTCTCGGAACGATCCGCACGGGGCAGCTCGAGCACGGCACACCGCATGCGCTCGACTGTCCCGAGAACACGACCTGGTGCAGCGCGATCGATCGTCGCTCGACCCGACCAGGCGGCGGCTCGTGGAACCGGGCATGAACCTACGCTCATCGACATGACGGTGGAGCGGTCGCTCGAGGAGATCACGCCGGAGAACATCGGTGATGCGCTGGGCATCGAGGTTCGAGATGACCAGAGACGTGCGGTGGCGCCCGTCGCGAAGTCCCTGGCGGAGGCATACGCGTTCAGGGAGCGCGCCTGGCCACGGGTGATCCGGTGCGAGGGGCGAGCGGTCGGTTTCCTCATGGCGTTTTTCGACTTCGATTTCAACCACGCCCTTGCTACGTCCGAGCCCGACCTCCGGTCCGGGCTGTGGCGGCTCAGCATCGCCGCAGCACACCAGCGGCGTGGCCATGGCCGGTATGCCGTCGCCGCCGTCGCCGCCGAGCTCCGCCGCCGTGGCATTCCTCGTCTCACGACGACCTGGCACGTCGGAGATGGCAGCCCCGAGCGCTTCTACCTGGGGCTGGGCTTCTCACCCACTGGGGAAATGAGCGGAGATGAGCGCGTCGGCGAGCTCGAGCTGTAGGCCCGATCGCAATCTCGCACACGAGTGCACCCTGTACCCGTGCCAGTACGCCGGCAGGGTGTCCACGATGTGATGTACCTGGCCTGAAACCGAGACTGCACGCGACAGAGCCCCTCGCCGCTTCTGCGGTCGAGGGGCTCCGGTCGTGCTCACTGCTGGCGGTGGCGGTGGGATTTGAACCCACGGTGGAGTCTCCCCCACACACGCTTTCGAGGCGTGCTCCTTAGGCCGCTCGGACACGCCACCGCCGGAGACTCTACCGGTCGCGGCGGCCGGCGAAGAAATCGAGCAGGAGGGCGGCGCACTCGCCCTCGCGGACGCCGCCGACGACCTCCACGCGGTGGTTGACGCGGCGGTCGCGGACGAGGTCCCAGACGGTGCCGGTGGCGCCGGCCTTGTCGTCCCAGGCGCCGAGGACGACGCGGTCGAGGCGCGAGAGCACGATGGCTCCGGCGCACATGGGGCAGGGCTCGAGGGTGACGTAGAGGGTGCAGCCGTCGAGGCGCCAGCTGCCGAGCGACGCGGACGCCGCGCGCAGGGCGAGCACCTCGGCGTGGGCGGTCGGGTCGTGGTCGGCCTCGCGGCGGTTGCGGCCGGCGCCGAGCACCTCGCCGTCCGGGCCGACGATCACGCAGCCGACCGGCACGTCGCCGGTGGCCAGGCAGGCCCGGGCCTCGTCGAGGGCGAGGCCCATGCGCGCCGCGTCGTCCGGCGCGACGGTCAGCCCGCTCACCTCAGCGCAGCGCGTCGAGCTGGTCGTCGAAGCCGCAGCGCTCGCCGACGTCGGCCAGCACCGTGCCGGGGTCGTCGACCGACTCGACGACGAGGTCGACCAGCTCGCGGGGGCTGACGCCGAGGTCCTCGAGCAGGCTGGGGTCGCCGGCCCACGCCGACGGCGGGTCCACGGGGTCGTCGTCGGCGACGGCGGGGGCGTCGTCCTCGTCGTCGTCCACGACCACCAGCTCGTCGTCGTCCTCGTCGTCGGTGGCCTTGGGGGCCGGACGACGCAGCGCAGCGAAGGCGTCGTCGTCGAGGTCGCGCACGGGGGCGAGCAGCTCGGCGAACTGGCTGCGCTCGGCGGCGTCGAGGTCGCTCACGAACACCCGGTGGTCCTCCGACGACCCGGCGTCGGCGCGCACCAGCGCGAACCACTCGTCCTCGCGCTCGAGGACGGCGACGACCGGCCCGTCGGCGTGCGCCGCCGAACGCATGTGCTCGGCCAGCTCGTCGAGCGACTCGACCTCCTCGACGTCGACGTCGAGGGCTCGCCAGCCGCCGCCCTGGCGCCCGATGACCGCGGAGAAGTACGACACGGCGGTCATGGTGGCACGAACGGCGGACCGGCCGCACCCACCGCCGAGCCGGGTTGGCGATAGGTTCGCGGCCATGCGCGTGCACGTCGCCGACCACCCGCTGGTCGCCCACAAGCTGACCACCCTGCGCGACGAGCGCACCGACTCGCCGACCTTCCGGCGGCTGGCCGACGAGCTGGTGACGCTGCTGGCCTACGAGGCCACCCGCGACGTCCGCGTCGTGCCGGTCGAGGTGCGGACGCCGGTGTCGCCGGCCACCGGCGTGCGGCTCAGCAGCCCGAAGCCGCTCGTGGTGCCGATCCTGCGCGCCGGCCTCGGCATGCTCGACGGCATGGTGCGGCTGCTGCCGACGGCCGAGGTGGGCTTCCTCGGCATGGTCCGCGACGAGCAGACGCTGACGGCGACGACGTACGCCACCCGGCTGCCCGACGACCTGCACGGCCGCCAGTGCTACGTGCTCGACCCGATGCTGGCCACGGGCGGCACGCTGGCCGCGGCGATCCGGTTCCTCGTCGAGCGCGGCGCCGACGACATCACGGCGATCTGCCTGCTCAGCGCGCCCGAGGGCATCGAGCGGCTCGAGCGCGACCTCGAGGGGCTCGACGTGCCGGTGTCGGTCGTCACGGCCGCCGTCGACGAGCGGCTGAACGAGCTCGGCTACATCGTGCCGGGCCTCGGTGACGCCGGCGACCGGCTGTACGGCGTGGTCTGACCCGCGGGACACGCCGCCGCGGCGCGCCTGCCCGGGTCACCGCCTCGGGCAGGGCAGGATGGCGCGCGGTGGCGTGCCGTCCGGCAAGCCCTCGACCGGTCGGGAGGTGCGCGCGTGGGCAAGCTGAAGAAGCCGCTGCTGATCCTCGTCGTCGCGTTCTTCCTCTACGCGCTGTTCAAGTCGCCCGACCAGGCCGCGAGCATCGTGCGCAGCGCGTGGGACGGCATCGTCGAGGGCCTGCACGCGATCGGGCGCTTCTTCGACGCCCTCCTGCAGTCGGACTGACCCGCCGTGTCGGAGGTGTCCGACGAGGGCCTGGCGCAGATGCAGCGCTACCTGCTGGCCGGTGAGCGGCCGGTCATCGTCACCCGTCGGCACTGGGCAGTCGTCTTCGAGCCGGTCGCGAGCGCCGTCGTCGGCCTGGCGCTGACGTCGTTCGTCGTGGCGCGGCTGGGCGACTCGGCCCGTGCCGTCACCAACGCGTGCGCGCTGGTCGCGCTGCTGCTCGTGGCGCGGGCGCTGTGGCACCTGTGGGAGTGGTGGCACGACTGGTTCGTGGTGACCGACGAGCGGCTGCTGCTGCGGTACGGGTTCTTCAACCGGCGGGTCGCGGTGATGCCGCTCGCCAAGGTCACCGACATGTCGTACAACGTCTCGCTGGTCGGCCAGGTGCTGCGCTACGGCGAGTTCGTGTTCGAGTCGGCCGGCCAGGACCAGGCGCTGCGCAACATCAGGTACCTCGCCCGGTCCGAGACGCTGTTCGCGGCGCTGTCGAACGAGCTGTTCGGCGAGCACGGCCTGATGTCGTCGCGCCGACGGCGCTCGCGCGCCTCGCGGGACGACGACTAGCTAGCAGTCGGTGAGGTTCTCGCGGGCCCAGGTGGTCAGCTCGGCGAGCGCCGGCAGCAGGGCCCGGCCGGCGTCGGTGAGCCGGTAGCCGACCGACACCGGGGGCCCGGGCTCGACGTCGCGCTGCACGAGGCCGGCGCGGGCGAGCTCGGAGAGCCGGTCGCTGAGCACCGAGTCGCTGATGCCCTGCACGGCGCGGCGCAGGTCGCTGAAGCCGAGCGGGCCGCTGCCCAGGGTGCCCAGGATGACGCCGTTCCAGCGCTTGCCGAGGAACCCGAAGGCACGGGCGAGCGCTCCGTCGCAGGCGCGCGGGTCGTGCGCCTGCTCGGCCAGCTGGGCCACCCCGGTCGCCTCGTCCACCCCATGACTCTACTCCCGCACTCGCCTGGGGCATGCTACTTTCTTTTTCGAAGCAACCCATGACTTCGTAGCAGCATCGAACAGGAGAGCCATGACCATCGAGGCCGGCACCGACCGTCTGCACCGCCTGGACGACGAGGCGCGCGCCGCGCTGTTCCTCGACGCCCGCACCGCGAACACGTTCAGCGACGAGCCCGTGAGCGACGAGCAGCTGCGCGACGTGTGGGAGCTCGCGCGCTGGGCGCCCACGGCGGCGAACATGCAGCCGCTGCGCGTGCTCTTCGTGCGCCCCGGCGCCGGCCGCGAGCGCCTCGTCGAGCTGATGGCCGACGGCAACAAGGAGAAGACCGCCGCCGCGCCGGCCGTGGCCGTGCTGGCCACCGACACCCGGTTCCACGAGCACGTCCCCACGATCTTCCCGATCCGTCCCGAGATGCAGGACGTGCTCGAGCAGGACGAGGCGATGCGCGCCGGCATGGGGTCGCAGAACGCCTGGCTGCAGGCCGGTTACCTCATCCTCGCGGTGCGCGCGGTCGGGCTCGCCGCGGGCCCGATGGCGGGGTTCGACCGGGCCGGCGTCGACGCCGCGTTCTTCCCGGGCGGCCGGCTGCAGAGCCAGCTCGTCGTGAACATCGGCCACCCCGGCCCCGAGGCGTGGTTCCCGCGGCTGCCGCGGCTCGAGCACGACCAGACGGTCAGCTGGGCCTGAGACCGCCTCAGCCCTCGGACGGCTCGCCGCGCGCGATCCGGTCCTCACGGTCCGAGGCGTCCATGGCTGCGGCCTCGGCCGGGGTGGGCGCGGTGCCGCCCAGGTGCGCCGGGTGCCACCAGGCGTCCTCCCCCGGCCGGGGCTGGTCCGGCGTCCGGGCCTGTGCGTCGTCGAGCAGCTCCTGCATGCGGGTGCGCAGCAGGGCGGTCAGCTCGTCGCCGTCGACCGACCGCGGGACGTCGATGGGCGCGCCGACGTTGATCAGGATGCTGCGGCCGCGCTGCGCGAGCTTCGGCGGCCGCCCCTTCGTCATCAGCCGCTGACCGCCCCAGACCGCCACCGGCACGAGCGGCGCCTTGCCGACCTGCGCCATCCGGACGGCGCCGGACTTCAGCTCCTTCACGGTGAACGACCGGCTGATCGTCGCCTCCGGGAAGATGCCGACGACCTCACCCTGCTTCAGCGCCGTCAGCGCCGCCCGGAACGACGCCGACCCGGCCTGCCGGTCGACCGAGATGTGGTGCATGCCGCGCATCAGCGGCCCGCTGACCCGGTTGGTGAACACCGACTCCTTCGCCATGAACCGGGTCAGCCGCCCGACGTGGACGCCGGCCAGCCCGGCGAAGACGAAGTCGAGGTAGCTGGTGTGGGTGCTGGCGATCACCGCCGGCCCCTGCGCGGGGATGTGCTCCGCGCCGTGCACGTGCACCTTCATGCCGGTCAGGGCGAAGTAGGTCTTCAGTGCGCCGATGACGGGCGGGTACACGAGGTCGGCCACGCGCAGAACCCTAGAGCGCCTTCACCGCCGCCACGACTCTGGCCAGGCTCTCCTTGGCGTCGCCGAACAGCAGCGTGGTGCGCGGGTCGTGCAGCAGCTCGTTGTCGATGCCCGCGAACCCCGGCCGCATCGAGCGCTTGAGGAACACCACCTGCTGCGCCTGGTCGACCTCGAGGATCGGCATGCCGTAGATCGGCGCCCCCGGGGTCGTCTTCGCCGCCGGGTTCACCACGTCGTTGGCCCCGACCACCAGCGCGACGTCGGTGGTGCGCAGCTCGGGGTTCACGTCGTCCATCTCGCGCAGCGACTCGTACGGCACGTTCGCCTCGGCGAGCAGCACGTTCATGTGCCCCGGCATGCGCCCCGCGACCGGGTGGATGCCGTAGACCACCTCGGTGCCGCGCGCCTCCAGCAGCTCGGCCAGCTCGCGGATCGTGTGCTGCGCCTGCGCCACCGCCAGGCCGTACCCGGGCACGATCACCACCTTGCGCGCGTAGCCGAGCAGCACCGCCACGTCGTCCGGCGTGCCGCTGCGCACCGGCCGCGACTCCTGACCGGACGTCGGCCCGCCGGACGTCGCCGTGAACGCGCCGAACAGCGTCGCCGTCAGCGGTCGCCCCATCGCCTGCGCCATCAGCCGGGTGAGGATCGTGCCGCTCGCCCCGACCAGCGTGCCGGCCACCAGCAGCAGGGTGTTCTGCAGCACGTACCCCGACGCCGCGACGCTCAACCCGGTGAACGCGTTCAGCAACGAGATGACGATCGGCACGTCGGCGCCGCCCACCGGCAGCACGAACAGCACGCCGACCACCAGGGCGAGGACGGCGAGGGCCACCAGCACCAGGGCCGGCGGCAGGCCGTCGTGGCTGGTCACGACCAGCAGGACGGCGAGGGCGACGGCCAGCGCCAGGGTGCCGCCGAGCAGGAACCGACCGCCGCGCAGCACGACCGGCCGAGTCGTCATCAGCTCCTGCAGCTTGGCGAAGGTGACCAGTGACCCGGCGAACGAGACGCAGCCCACCAGCACGGTGAAGACGCCCGCCGCGAGGGCGATCCACCCGAGCGCAGCGGGGACGACGGGCGGGTCGAGGACGAAGAGGCCCTGCTCCTGCGGCAGGTAGTCGCGGTACGCCGTCCACCCGACGGCCACCGGCGCGCGCAGCTCGAGCCCGGCGACGAGCGCTGCCGCGGCGCCGCCGACGCCGTTGAACAGCGCGACGAGCTGGGGCATCTGCGTCATCGCGACGCGACGGGCGGCCGGCACGCCGACCAGCACGCCGACGGCGATCGCGACGAGGATCGGCACCAGGTGGTCGAGGTCGGCCGAGAGGAACGCGACGAGCAGCCCGATCACGGCCCCGGCGGCACCGACCAGGTTGCCGCGGCGGGCGGTGCGCGGCGACGACAACCCCTTGAGGGCCAGCACGAAGCAGACGGCGGCGACCAGGTACCCGACGTCGGCCCAGGTCGGCGAGAGCACGCTCACCGGCGTCCCTCGCGACCGCGGAACATCTCCAGCATCCGGTCGGTGACGACGAACCCGCCGACCAGGTTGACGGTCGCGAGCACGACCGCCACCAGCCCGAGCACCAGGCCGGCCGTGGTCTCGGTGCGCCCCGTCACGAGCACCGCCCCGACCAGCACGACGCCGTGGATCGCGTTGGCGCCGCTCATCAACGGCGTGTGCAGGGTCGAGGAGACCTTGGCGACGACCTCGAAGCCGACGAAGACCGCCAGCACGAACACGGTGAGCCAGGCGGTCGCCGTCACGTCGTCCCCTCCAGCTGCAGCCGGGTCGGCGCGTGCCGCACGGCACCCGCGTGGGTCAGGCAGGCCGCGTCGACGATCTCGTCGTCGAGGTCGAGCGCCAGCGCGCCGGCGTCGTCGAGCAGCAGCGCCAGCAGGTTCGCCACGTTCTTCGCGTAGAGCCGGCTGGCGTCGGCCGGCATCGCCGACGCCGCGTCCTGCAGGCCGACGACGGTCGCGTGCCGCACCTGCCGCGTCTCGCCGGCGACGACGCCCTGCACGTTGCCGCCGCTCTCGGCCGCGAGGTCGACCACCACCGAGCCCGGGCCCATCGCCTCGACCATGTCGCTGGTGACCAGCAGCGGCGCCTGCCGGCCCGGCACGGCCGCCGTCGTGATGAGCGCGTCGGCCTTCGCGACGTACGGCGCCAGGGCCTCGCGCTGCCGCTGCGCGCGGTCCTCGCCGAGCTCGCGGGCGTAGCCGCCGCTGCCCTCCAGCACCTCGAGGCCCAGGTCGAGGAACGTCGCGCCCATCGAGCGCACCTCGTCGGCGGACGACGGGCGCACGTCGTAGGCCTGCACCACGGCGCCCAGCCGCTTCGCCGTCGCGATCGCCTGCAGCCCGGCCACCCCGGCCCCGAGCACCAGCACCGTCGCGGGCGGCACGGTGCCGGCAGCGGTCATGAAGAGCGGGAAGAACCGCGGCAGCCGCACCGCCGCCTCGAGCACGCACCGGTAGCCGGTGACGAGCGACTGCGAGGTGAGCGCGTCCATCGACTGCGCGCGCGAGATGCGCGGCACGAGCTCCATCGCGAACGACGTGGCACCCGCGTCGCGCAGCGCCCGCACGCCGTCCGGCTCCGTGGCCGGCGAGGCGAACCCGATCGTCACCGCGCCCGGTCGCAGCGCCCCGGCGTCCGCGGGCAGCAGCGGCCGCACGTGCAGCACGACGTCGGCCCCGGTCAGCACGTCGCCGTCGACCACGGTGGCGCCGGCGGCCCGGTAGGCGTCGTCGCCCGCGAGGGCCGCGACGCCCGCGCCGGACGCCACGACCACCTCGTGCCCGGCTCGCACCAGGGGCGCGACGGTCGCCGGCAGCGCCGCGACCCGCCGCTCACCGGGCCGGCGCTCGGCGACGACGGCGATCCGCATGGCCGCAACCTAGTGCGCACAGGGTCCGCACGGTGTGCGCACGACGTGGTCGGTGGCGCATCGCTAGCCTGACCGGCATGAAGATCCTCATCACCGGCGGGGCCGGCTTCATCGGCAGCACGATCGGCTCGGCGTGCCTCGACCGGGGCATCGAGGTGGTCGTGCTCGACGACCTGTCGAAGGGCCGGGTCGAGTTCACCGAGGGTCGGCACTTCGTCGAGGGCGACCTCGGCGACCCGGTGGCGCTGGAGAAGGTGGTCGCGAACCACCCCGACATCGACGCCGTCGTGCACTGCGGCGCGCACATCGTGGTGCCCGAGTCGGTCGAGCAGCCCCTCGACTACTACGAGAACAACGTGTCGAAGACGCTCACGATGGTGCGCACGCTCATCGACCTCGGCGTCCACCGGCTGCTGTTCAGCTCGTCGGCGTCGATCTACGCACCCAGCGACGACCTCACGGTCGACGAGACCTCGCCGCTCGCGGCGTCCAGCCCCTACGCCCGCACCAAGCTCGTCGACGAGATGCTCTTCGAGGACGTCGCGGCGACCGGCGCGCTGCAGGTGCTGTCGCTGCGCTACTTCAACCCCATCGGCTGCGACCCGCAGATGCGCACCGGCCTGCAGATCCGCTACCCCTCGCACGCGCTGGGCAAGCTCATCCAGTGCTACGAGGCGGGCGAGCCGTTCACCATCACCGGCACCGACTGGCCCACGCCCGACGGCACCGGCATCCGCGACTACGTGCACGTGTGGGACCTCGCCCTCGCGCACGTCGAGGGCCTGCTGCGCTTCGACTCGGTGGTCGGCGGCACCGGGCACGGCGTCATCAACCTGGGCACCGGCCACGGCACCACGGTGCGCCAGCTGGTCACCGCGTTCGAGCAGGTCACCGGCGAGCCGATGCAGGTCACCGAGTCGGGCCCGCGCCCGGGCGACGTCGCCGGCTGCTACACCCGCTCGCAGCGCGCGGCCGACCTGCTCGACTGGCGCGCCGAGCGCAGCCTCGAGCAGGGCATCGCCGACTCGCTCGCCTGGGCGAAGGTGCGCGACCAGCGCCTCTCCGCCTGACCCGCCGAGCTGCCACTTCAGGGGCACCGCCCGACCCCGCGGACCCCGCGACGTGGCAGCTCGCCGGCTAGCGGGCGGGGCGCCAGGTGCGCTGGGCGGCGAGGGCCAGGGCGGCGGTGAGGCCGACGGCGAGCGCCGCCGTCAGGAACGAGAACGAGACGCCGCCGGCCTCGATGATCGCGCCGGCGACGGCCGTGCCCGCCGCGCCGCCGGTCGTGGTGGCGGTGGCCAGGTACGACTGCGCCTCGTGGGCGTGCCCATCCGGCGCGACGCCGTCGACGACGTTCTGCTGGACGACGAGGGTCGGGGCGATGCAGAGCCCGGTGACCAGCAGCACCGGCAGCAGCACCGGCAGGCGCGCGCCGACCGTGATCAGCAGCACGGTGATCGCGAGCAGGCCGATGCACATGCCGCCGAGCGTGATCGGCAGCCGCGAGTGCTCGGCGCGGTCGTGCGGCAGCGTGCCGTAGAGCAGGCCGCCGATCACGCTGCCGCCGGCGATCGCGGCGTAGAGCAGGCCGAGCCGGCTCTGGTCGTGCAGCACCTCGCTGGCGGTCGCGGCGAGTGAGGTGTCGATGCAGCCGAAGCCGATCGCCAGCCCGACGCCCGTCGCCAGCACCGGCGCCAGGCCGCGCACCCGCAGCAGCTCGCGCCGGGGCAGCCGGGTGTGGTCCTCGGGCAGCGCGACCGGCGGTGTGCGGGCGGGGCGCGACGCCGAGTAGGCCAGGCCGCCGCCGACGAGCAGCGCCGCGGTGACCAGCAGCGGCAGCACCGGCGGGCCGACGACGAGCAGCACCGACAGCACCACCGGGCCCCCGACGAAGATCGCCTCGACCGCGACGGCGTCGAGCACGTAGCCGGCGCGCTGGTCGGCCTCGTCGTCGAGCACCACGCGCCAGGCCGAGCGCATGGCGGCGCTGATCGGCGGCACCGCGACGCCCGAGCCGAGGGCCAGCAGCAGCAGCACCGCGAGCGGCGCGTCGAGCACCGCGGCCAGGGCGGTGCCGGTGAGCAGCACCCCGCCGGCCAGCGCCGTCGGCACGATCACCCTGGCCTGCCCGACCCGGTCCATCGCGCGACCCCAGGTGGGCGAGCCGAGCGCCGTGCCGACGGTGAAGGCACCGGTCACCAGGCCGGCGAGCGCGTACGACCCGCGCTCGTGCTGCACGAGCAGCAGGATGCCGAGCGGCGCCATCGACAGCTGCAGGCGGGCGAGCACCGCGGCCACCCACGGCCGCGACGCCTGGCCCTGCCGCAGGACGCGCCAGTACCCCCCGGAGCTCACTGCAGCTGGGGCGCGACGGCCTCGGCGACGAGCGAGAGGTGGTCGAGGTCGGACAGGTCCATCACCTGCAGGTACAGCCGGGTGGCGCCGGCCTCGCGGAACCTGCCCATCTTGTCGACGACCTCGGCCACGCTGCCGGCGAAGCCGTTCTCGCGCAGCTCGTCGACGTCGCGCCCGATCGCCTCGGCGCGGCGCGCCACCTCGGCGTCGTCGCGACCCACGCACAGCACCTGCGCGGCCGACAGCGTCAGCTCGCGGCCGGTCTGGAGCGCCGCCTCGCGCACCCAGCCGAACTCGTCGACCGTCTGCGCCAGCGGCGAGAAGGCGCTGTTGAACTCGGTGGCGTAGGTCGCGGCCAACCGCGGCGTCCGCTTGCGGCCGTGACCGCCGACGATGATGGGCAGCGGCTGCTGCTGCGAGCGCACGAGGCCCGGGTTGCCGGTGAGCGTGTAGTGCTCGCCGTCGAACTCGAACGGGCCGTCGGCGCCCAGCAGGCCGGTGACGACCGCGAGCTGCTCCTCGAGCTTGTCGAACCGCTGCCCGACCGAGCCGAAGTCGATGCCGAAGGCCGAGTGCTCGGCCTCGAACCAGCCGCTGCCGAGGCCGAGCTCGACCCGGCCGCCGCTCATCTGGTCGACCTGCGCGACGGCCACGGCCAGCGGGCCGGGCAGCCGGAAGGTCGCCGGCGACACCAGCGTGCCGAGGCGGATGCGCTTGGTCTCGCGAGCCAGACCGGCCAGCGTGATCCAGGCGTCGGTCGGGCCGGGGCGACCGTCGACGGAGCCCATCGCCAGGTAGTGGTCGGACCGGAAGAACGCGTCGAAGCCGAGCTCCTCGGTGGCGCGCGCGACCGTCAGCAGCTGGTCGTAGGTGGCGCCCTGCTGGGGTTCGGTGAAGATGCGCAGCTCCATGCCCCGAACCTATCGTCCGCTCCCGACACCGGCCCCCGGGCAGCGCACCGGCCGCACGCACCCGGTGCCACGATGAGCCGGTGACGCGGGCGCTGGTGGTCGACGACGAGCCGCAGATCCTGCGCGCCCTGCGGATCAACCTGTCGGCCCGCGGCTACGACGTCCGCACCGCGGCCGACGGTCGCAGCGCGCTGCAGGTGGCCGCCGAGCACCACCCGGAGGTCGTCGTGCTCGACCTCGGCCTGCCCGACCTGCACGGCGTCGAGGTCATCGAGGGCCTGCGCGGCTGGACCCGGGTGCCGATCCTCGTGCTGTCCGGTCGCGCCGACTCCGCCGACAAGGTCGACGCGCTCGACGCCGGCGCCGACGACTACGTCACCAAGCCGTTCTCGATGGACGAGCTGCTCGCGCGGCTGCGGGCGATGGTGCGGCGGTCGGGGGCGCCGGACGACGCGACGGTCGTCACGCTCGGGCCGAGCACCGTCGACCTGGCGGCGCACGCCGTCCACCGCACCGACCCGGGCGAGGAGCCGCGCGACGTCCGGCTGACCCCGACCGAGTGGGGCGTGCTCGAGGTGCTGCTGCGCGCGCCGGGACGGCTGGTCAGCCAGCGGCAGCTGCTGGCCGAGGTGTGGGGGCCGGGGTACCGCGACGAGACGAACTACCTGCGCATCTACCTGGCGCGGCTGCGGCGCAAGCTCGAGGCCGACCCCGCCCGCCCGCGGCACCTGCTCACCGAGCCGGGCATGGGCTACCGCTTCGAGCCCTGAGCCCGGAGGTCCCCGCCCGACCGGCGCGAGGGTGCACCATGTGCCCATGGACGACGGGCCGGCAGACCACGACGAGGCGCGACCCGAGCTCGACCTGCTCGTGTGGGACGCCCCGAACATCGACATGACGCTGTCGAACGTCATCGGCGAGCGCCCGTCGCCGGCGTCCAGGCCGCGCTTCGACGCGATCGCCCGCTGGTTCGTCGAGCGGGCCGGCGAGCGCGACGTCGAGGGCAGCGTGTTCGCGAACGTGCCCCCGGCCGCGGCCACCGGCATGCGCGGCTGGATCGAGGCGCTACGCTCGTTCGGCTTCGCGGTGTTCGCCAAGCCCAAGCTGCACCCGGACGACGACGTCGACCTCGACATGGTCAAGCACATCGACGACCGCACCCGCTCGCACAAGCTGGTGCGGCTGGTCGTGGCCAGCGGCGACGGGCGCAACTTCCTCGAGCCGCTCGAGCGGTTCGCCCGCGAGGGCACCCAGGTCACGGTCATCTCGTTCGCCGAGGTCGCCGGCTACGCGCTCGAGTCCGACCTCATCGAGTTCCTCGACCTCGAGGACGTGCCGGGCGCCTTCCAGTCGCCGCTCGACCGGGTGCGGCTCGACGCCCTGCCGGCCGGTGGTGCGTGGCTGCGGCCGAGCCGCTCGCTGCGCGACGTCGCCGCCGGCGTGCCTCGCTGACCGGCGACCTCTGGTCTCGCGTCCCGGGTCCCCGGCGCGCCGGCGGCCCCCTCGCGCCACCGGCGCGCCGACGGACCCGGCGCGCACCGCCCCGCGGGCGCGTGGGGTGAGGTCCGCGCCGTCTGCCGGGGCGGTCCGTCGCGGTGCCTCGGCACCGCGGAACCGCTCGTACTGCACTTCGTGGGACTGCGTGAGAACTGCGTGAGAACTGCTGGAACCGCTCGTGCTGCAGGGATCCGCTGGTCGTGCCTGTACCGCTCGTGCTGCCGCGGACCCGCTCCGCTCGTCCCGTGCACCACCGGGACCTTCGTCCGCGCAACCAATGGTGTACCCGGGGGTGGTGCTCGCGCAGCGGATCGGCCGGAAACCCGGAACCGGCCGCCGCGCCGGTGCGTCCGACCACCGTGCGACACCCACGTGCGGCGGCCCCGGCGCTCGTCCTCGCGCTGCTCGGTGCGAGCGGTTGCGGGGCCTCCGGGCCTGCTGGTGCGGTGACCCCGCCGACGTCGACCCCGCCCGCGTCGACGGCCCCGGCCCCGGCGTCCACGACCGTCACCGGCGTCGTCGAGGACGGCGTGGAGGCCCGCTGCCTGCTGCTGCGGGGCGGCGGCACCGAGTACCTGCTGCTCGGTGACCACGGGCTGCGGGCCGGCGACCGCGCCACGGTCAGCGGCACGGTGGCCCGCGGCGTGGCGTCGTACTGCCAGCAGGGCGTGCCGCTGCGCGTGACCCGCGTCGAGTCGGTGCAGCGGTCCGGCACGGCGCCCGGGTCGTAGGCTCGCGGCGTGCCGGACGACGCCGAGGCCGCCGACGACGCCGTCGAGGCGGCCGCCGAGGAGCTGTACGGCCTGGCACCCGGCGACTTCACCGCCCGGCGCGACGAGCTGGCCAAGGACGCGAAGACCACCGGCGACCGGGCCGCCGCCAAGGCCATCGGCGCCTTCCGGCGTCCGACCGTGCCCGCGCACCTGGTGAACCAGCTGGCCCGCGGCGACGAGCTCGCCGACCTGCTCGAGGTCGGCGAGGCGCTGCGCGAGGCGCAGTCCGACCTGCAGGGTGCCCAGATGCGCATCCTGACCAAGCAGCGCCAGCAGGTGATCGCCGCGCTGGTGCGGCGCGCCGGCGAGGTCGCCGACGAGCAGGACCTGAAGCTGACCGACGCCGCCGCGCGCGAGGTCGAGCAGACCCTCACGGCGTCCGTCGCCGACCCGGCAGCCGAGCAGGCCGTCGCCTCTGGCCGGCTGACCCGTGCGCTGGCGTACTCGGGCTTCGGCGAGGTCGACATCACCGCGGCCACCGCGCTGCCGCTGCCCGAGCGGGCACCGAGGCCGAAGGCCGAGCCGGCGCTCGCTCCGGAGCCGGCACCGGCGAAGCCCGCGGCACGTCGCGAGCGCGCGCTGCAGGTCGCCCCAGAGCCCGACCCGCGGGCCGAGCGGCTCGAGCAGGCCGAGCGGGCCGCCACCGATGCCGCGGACGACGTGGCCCGGGCGAAGGAGGCGGCGGACGACGCGGAGCGGGCCGCCACGGACGCCGAGCAGCGCGTCGACGACCTGACCGAGCAGCTGCGGCTCGCCCGCGAGGAGCGCACCGCGGCGACCCGGGCCCGCGACGCCGCCGTCCGGGCCCTGCGGCGGGCCGAGCGCGAGGCCCGCGAGGCCACCTCGGCGCTGCGCGCCCTGCGCCGCCGCTCCTGACCCCCTCCCGCCGAGATGCGAGTACCGGTTCACCCGACGACGTCGTGGTGAACCGGTACTCGCATCTCGGCAGGGGGCGGGGACGCGACCGGGCCGGCCCCTCGTGCGAGGAGCCGGCCCGGGTGACGCGGTGGTGCTGGTGACCTGCGGTCAGCCGTCGAGCCCGAGGGCGCGGCGCATGGTGAAGAACAGGTCGGTCTGGTTGGTGACGCCGAGCACGTTGGCCGCCTGCGGGCCGCCGGCCGCGATGCGCACCTCGGTGCCGGTGTGCTGCTGCGAGCCACCGAGCTCGGCGGTCGCGTAGCTGATCGTGAGGTCGCCGCCCTCGTTGGTGCGCAGGGTGGCGGTGTAGCCCTGGGTCGGGCCCTCGACGATCTGGCTGGTGTGGCCGTGGTCGGCGGTCACGACGACCAGGGTGTCGGGGTGCGACTTCTGGTAGTCGAGCGCCTTGCGCACCGCGTAGTCGAACTGGATGGTCTCGCCGATCTGGCCGCACGGGTTGGCGGCGTGGTCCTGCTTGTCGATCGACGCGCCCTCGATCTGCAGGAAGAAGCCCTTGTCGGAACTCTTGGTCTGCGTGTCGAGGATGGACAGGGCCT
The DNA here is from genome assembly GCF_054776675.1 of Angustibacter aerolatus. Lineage (NCBI taxonomy): Bacteria > Bacillati > Actinomycetota > Actinomycetes > Kineosporiales > Kineosporiaceae > Angustibacter > Angustibacter aerolatus. Next base: position 30,432 of record NZ_BAAHBM010000017.1, on the reverse strand, counting down.
TGGCGGCCATGTCCTGCAGGTGCGGCTGCGAGGCGGTGCGCGCGGTGTTGATGGCGCAGCGCGACGGGGCTGTGCCCTCGCGGGTCGGCGTCGGACCGACGTACTCGAGGTCCATGTTGTTCTTCGCGAACGTGCCGAGCACGGGGCTGTTCGGGTTCACGTGAGCCAGGCCGTTGGCGTCGGTCACGACCTGGTAGCCGTCGGCCTTCGCCCGGTCGAGCACCGACTGGCCCTTGCCCTGACCCGCCTGCACGATCTGGTCGAAGTACTGCTTGCCGCCGCCGAGCGAGATGTCGGCGCGGGTCGCCACCAGCTGCTCGGCGATGGAGCCGGCGCCGCCGTTGACCTTGTCGTTCTTCGCGCACTTGGCCATGGACTGGGGGCCCTTGCAGTCGCGCTGGATGACGTGCGAGGCGAGCACCGCGGGGGTCGCGTCCTGGAGCTCGGCGGTCGTGACGTTGCCCGTGCGGTACCCGTTGGCCTTGGCCAGCTCGAGGATGGTCGGCACCGGCTTCTCGTTCGGCAGCACCGAGATCGCGCCGTTGTAGGTCTTGTTGCCGGTGGCCCAGCCGCTGCCCGAGGCGGCGGAGTCGGTCACGTAGTCCGGGATCCCCGGGTTGTCCTTGCGCACGGCGTACGTCGTGTACGCGCCGGTGAGCGGGAGGGTGTCCATGTTCAGGCGGCCGTTGGCGCCGGCCTGGTAGTTGCGCGCGATGGTGATCTCGCTGTCGCCCATGCCGTCACCGATGAGCAGGATGACGTTGCGGGCCTTGCCGCCCTGGATGGCGGCCTTGGCGGCGTCGGTGTTGTCGGCACGACCGCCGGCGGCGAGCGCAGAAGCAGGTGCGGCGACGGCGACGGCGGCCACGAGGGCGAGGGCCGTCCGGCCGCGGCGGGAACGCAGGGGGTTCATCGGGTTCCGTTCCTGTGATGGGGACCTTGCGGGGCCAACCAGACCAGTGCGAACGATCCGGAGAAGACGCCTTGACCGAACCGGAGATGACGGCTGGGTGAACACGGGCCCACCGCGGCCCCGGGGTGGATGATCGGCGCATGGACGACCAGCAGATCCTGCAGCGCATCCACGACATCGTCACCCGCCAGCACGAGCTGCGCGCCGAGCAGCAGGCGGGCGAGCTGTCGACCGCCGACGAGCAGGCCCAGGTGCGCGGCCTGCAGGAGGCGCTCGACCAGTGCTGGGACCTGCTGCGCCAGCGCCGGGCCGCGCGCGAGTTCGACCGCGACCCGGACACGGCGAGCGAGCGCCCGGTGCCGGAGGTCGAGGGCTACCAGCAGTAGCCGCTACTTGCCGCCGGTCGAGGCGATCGACCGGACGAAGAACCGCTGCGCGCACAGGAACGCGATCAGCAGCGGCAGCTGGCTCATGAGCGACCCCGCCATCACCACCGGCCAGTTCGTCGCGTGCGCGCCCTGGAACGACGCCAGCCCGAGCTGCAGCGTCATCCGGCTCGGGGTCTGGATCGCGATGAGCGGCCACAGGAAGTCGTTCCACACGTTCAGCAGGGTGAGCACCGCGAGGGTGGCCAGCGGCGCGCCCATCAGCGGCAGCAGCACCTGCACCAGCGTGCGCAGCCGGCCGGCGCCGTCGATGCGGGCGGCCTCCTCGAGCTCGCGGGGCAGGGTGCGGAAGAACTGCCGCAGCAGGAACACCCCGAACGGCGTGGCCAGGTTCGGCAGCGCGATGGAGGCGAGGGTGTCGACGAGGTGCAGGTGCTTCATCACCAGCAGCGTCGGGATCATGATCACCTGGAACGGCACCATGAGCGTGGCCAGCATCAGCACGAACGCCACCCCGCTGCCGGCGAACCGCACCCGCGCGAACGCGTAGCCGGCGAGCGTGCACAGCACCAGGTTCGCGACGACGCAGCTCACCGAGACCACCGCGGTGTTCACGAACCAGTGGCCGAAGGGCGCCGTGGTCAGCGCGTCGCGGTAGTTCTGCCAGTGCACGCTGGTCGGCAGCCGCGGCGGGAAGTGCCGGCTCTCGGCGAGCGTCGACACCGACGTCACCAGCATCCAGAGCAGCGGCGCGAGCATCACCAGCGCGATCGGTGCCAGCACCAGGTGCCAGGGGCTCGGACGTCGTCCCCGGCGCGGGGTCGCCGTCCGGGTGCGGGCGGACGTCGTCGCCGCCGTGAGGGTGGTCACGCGTCCTCGGTCCAGCGCCGGCTGAGCCGCAGCTCGACCAGCGTCAGCAGCAGGATGGCGACGAACAGCACGTAGGCGACGGCCGCCGCGTAGCCGGCGTGGAAGAACTGGAACGCCTGCTGGTACAGGTAGTAGACGACGACCGTCGTGGCGTGCACCGGCCCGCCCTTCGTCGTCACGTAGATCTCGTCGAAGAGCTGCAGCGCGTTGATCGTCAGCCAGACGACCAGGAACGTGGTGGCCGGTGCGAGCTGCGGCACCTGCACCCGCCAGAACGCCCGCCACGGCGAGCAGCCGTCGAGCTGCGCCGCCTCGAGCAGGTCCTTGGGCACGGACTGCAGAGCGGCCAGGTAGATGATCACGCCGAAGCCGATCCAGCCCCAGACGGTCATGGCCAGGATCGCGCCGAGCGCCTGGTCGGGGTCGCGGAAGAACCCCTGCTGCGGCAGGCCGACCGCTGACAGCGCGCCGTTCACCAGGCCGTAGTCGGGGTCGAGCAGCCAGTTGAAGACGAACGCCGTCGCGACGGTCGACGTGACGACCGGCACGAACACCGCCGTCCGGTAGAAGCCGATGAAGCGCACCTGCCGGTTCAGCGCCGCGGCCACCAGCAGCGACGCCACGATGGTGATCGGCACGAAGAGCACCGTGTAGACGACGGTGTGCCGCAGCGACTCGCGCAGCAGCGGGTCGTGCACCAGCCGCTGGTAGTTGGCGCCGCCGACCCACTCGCTGCTGCCGCTGAGGTCGTTGTCCTGGAACGACAGCACGAGCGACCAGACGACCGGCACCAGCCCGAACAGCGCGATGAGCAGCAGCGCCGGGCTGGCGAAGCCCCAGCCGACGACGCCCTCGGGCAGCGACCGGCGCCGCGACCGCCGGGTGGTCGGGGCCGGACGCGCGGCGACCGCGGTCACTGCGACCCCGCGAGCAACCCGTCGGTGGTGTCGGCTGCCGTCTTCAGCGCGTCGGCGGGCTGTGCCTTGCCGGCCATCACGGCCTGCACCGCCTGGCCGATCGCGGCGCTGATCTCCGGGTAGGCGGTGATGTTCGGCCGCACCTGCGTCACGTTCGCCTGGTTGTCGACGAACACCTTGCCGCCCGGGTACTTCTTCAGGTACTCGGCGTACCCAGGCAGCTTCGTCTCCGACTCGCGCACCGGCAGATCACCGGTGGCGATCGCGAACTTCAGGTGCTCCTCGGGAGACAGCATGAACTGCACGAACGCCTTGGCGGTCGCCACCTTCTGCGCGCCGTTGTCGAAGATCATCCACGAGTCGGGGCCGGAGATGCTGGCGTGGCTGGTGTCGCCGGGTAGCACCTGGACGCCGTAGTCGACGTCGTCGTTGATCGACGACAGGTCCCACGGCCCGGTCCACAGCATGGCGATCTTGCCGTCGTTGAAGAGGTTCAGGTAGTTGCCGCTGCCGCTGTCGAGGTACACCGACTTGTCGGTCACCGCCATGTCGTGCAGCTGCTGCATGGCCTTCACGCCGGCCGCGTCGTCGAACGCCGCCTGCTTGCCGGAGCCGTCGAGCAGCTGGCCGCCGGCCTGCCAGAGCATCGCGACGTACCGCCAGGTGGTGTCCTCCGAGCCGTCGTCGACGTACGCCCAGCCGAACTGCTTGTCGGCGGCCGAGGTGAGCCGCTGCGCCGCGCTGCGGAAGTCCTGCCACGTCCAGTCGGCGGTCGGCGCGTCGACGCCCGCCTGCTCGAACAGCTTCTTGTTGTAGACGAGCGCGAGGTTGTCGACCAGGGCCGGCAGACCGACCACCTTGCCGTCGACCGTCGCCGCCTGCCGCTCGCCCTCGTAGAAGTCCGACCACGCCCAGGCCGGGTCCTGCACGTCCTTCGTCAGGTCGACCAGCTGCTTCTTCTTCACCAGCGCGGTGGCCGACGAACCGAACTGGTAGCTGACGTCGGGGTACTTGCCCGCGGCGATCGCGGCGGTGGTCTTCTGCAGCGTGTTGTCGTTGCCGCCGTTGTAGACCAGCTTCACCTGCTGCGACGGGTGCGCACCGTTCCAGTCCGCGACGACCTGCGTCATGCCCTTCGCCTCGACGTCGGTGTACCCGTGCCAGACGGTGATCGACGCGTCGCCGGACCCCGCGTCGTCCGACCCGCCGCACGCGGTGGCGAGGCCGAGCGCCAGCAGCGTCGCGCCGGCCGCCAGCACCCGGCGCGGCGTCCGACCGGTCATCGCGCGGGCTCCAGCACCACGGCCCGCGTCAGGTTGCGCGGGGTGTCGGGGTCGAGACCCTTGCGCGCCGCGACGGCGAGGGCCAGCAGGTGCACGCGCACCAGCTGCACGAGCGGGTCGAGGTCATCGGTGAGCACGTCGGCGCCGAGGTCGCGCAGCTCGGGCGCGATGCCGGCGGCGTCCGGTCCGAGCAGCACGACGGCGGTGCCCGGTCCGGCGAGCGCGACCGGACCGTGCCGGTACTCCATCGCCGGGTGGCTCTCGGTGGTGGCGAGGCAGGCCTCGCGCAGCTTGAGCGCCGCCTCGTGCGCGAGCCCGACGCTGGCGCCGTGGCCGAGGAACACGAACCGCTCGCTGCCGGCGAGGTCGGCGGGCAGGTCGTCGGGTGCCTCGATGCCCGCGACCAGCTGCTCGGCCTGCGCGATCGCCGCCGACAGGTCGTCGCCCGCCGCGGCCCGGAACACCGCCACGACCGCGGTGGCGAAGCGGGTCTGCACGACCGACGTCTCGTCGGCGAAGTCGAGCACCAGCGCGGCGGCGGCCGCGTCGACCACCGGACCCTGCGGCACCGCGGTGACCACCACGGTCGGCAGGCCGACGGGCAGCTCACCCAGGTAGCGCACGACCTCCGTCGTGGTGCCCGAGCGGGTGATCACGACGACCCGGTCGTAGCCGCGGGCCGTCGGCGCCTCGGACGCCGCGAACGCGTCGGACTCGCCGAGCCCGCGCGCCTCGCGCAGGGTCGCCACGGCCTGGGCGACGAACCACGAGGTGCCGCAGCCGACGAAGGCCACCCGCTCGCCGTCCGGCACCAGGGCGCGCACGTCGTCCGCCCGCTCCACCGCCTGCCGCCACACGTCCGGCTGACTCAGGACCTCTCGCAACGTCTCGCGCATGGCCGGAGCGTAGGTGCAGGAACGCGCACCCACAAGAGGCAAGCGCGCATGAACGTGCATCTTTTCATGCACGCTTGAGACGCGCCGCCGCTACGCTCCCGACCATGCAGACACCCGAGGTGCTGGTGGTGGGCGACGCGAACCCGGACCTGGTGCTCACCGGCGACGTGGTGCCGCGCTTCGGCCAGGCCGAGCAGCTGGTCGGGGCCGAGCTCGTCATGGGCGGTTCGGCGTCGATCGCGGCGTGCGGGCTCGCACGGCTCGGCGTCCGCACCGAGCTGGCCGCGGTCGTCGGCGACGACGTGCACGGGCGGCTGGTGCGCGACCTGCTCGTCGAGCGCGGCGTCGGGGTCGGGTCGCTGCAGGTGCACCCGACGCTGGCGACCGGGCTCACCGTGGTGCTGCAGCCCGACGGCGGCGGCGACCGCGCGATCCTCACCAGCACCGGCACCATCGACGCCCTGCGCGCCGACGACGTCGAGGTGCCCGCCGGCGTCCGGCACGTGCACGTCGCGTCGTACTTCCTGCAGCCCGCGCTCGCCGCCGGCCTGCCCGGCCTGCTGCAGCGCGCCCGCGACGCCGGCGCCACGACGTCGCTCGACACCAACTGGGACCCGGCCGGGCGCTGGCACGACGTGCGCGACGTGCTGCCGCTCGTCGACGTGCTGCTGCCCAACGCGGCCGAGCTGCTCGCGGTCACCGGCGGCGACGACGTCGAGCAGGCCGCCGAGCAGCTGCTCGCCGCGGGCACGGCCGTGGTGCTGAAGGACGGAGCCCGCGGCGGTCGCGCCTGGACGCCGGAGGGCGCGGCCACCGTGGCCGCCGAGCCCGTGCAGCCGGTCGACGCGGTGGGCGCCGGCGACTCGTTCGACGCCGGCTGGATCGCCGCCCGGGTGCGCGGCCTGCCGGTGCCCGAGGCCCTGCGCTGGGCGGTCCGCTGCGGCACCCTCAGCACCCGCGCGCTCGGCGGCACCGCGGCCCAGGCCACCCCCGCCGACCTCTGACCCTCTGCGCGCCCCAGCCCGGTGTGCGCACGTCAACCCGCTCCGCCGCGCTCCCGGAGCGGGCTGAGGTGCGCACACCGGGCTGACGTGCGGAAAGGGGGTTCAGGGGGTGAGGGGGACGCGCAGCGCGGGGGGCAGGAGGTCGCCGTGGGCCGCGACGAGGTCGTCGCAGAGGCTCCAGATCTGCGGCAGCGTGAGGGTCGCGGAGGTGTTGGCGTCGACCATGACGGCGCGGCGCACCATGGCGGGGTCGTCCTCCATCGCAGCGCGGATCGTGAGGTCGCCGACGCTGCAGGCGGCCCGGTTCACGGCGGCGAGGTGCGCGGGCAGGTCGCCCATCGGCTGCGGGTGCACGCCGTCCGCGTCGACCACGCACGGCACCTCGACGCAGACGTCGGGCGGCAGGTTGGTCACCAGGCCCTCGTTCAGCACGTTGCCGACGATGGTCACCGGCTCGCCGGTCACCATCGCGTGCACCACGAGCGGCGCGTACTCGGTGGCCTCGCGCTCGAGCGGCAGGTGCTCGCCGGCGGCCAGCGCGTCACGGGTGCGGGCGTACGTCGCGAGGTTCTGCTCGCTGATCCGCACGTACTCCCCCACCGGGATGCGCAGCCGCTCGATCTCGTCGTCGCTGTGCAGGTACCAGGGCACGTACTCCGACGAGTGCTCGCTGGTCTCGGTCGGGAACCGGCCGAGGCGGCGGTACATGTCGAACCGCACCCGCCGCGAGAGCTCCGGGTCGGCCTCGATCGCCTTGTCGAGCAACGGGTACAGGCTCTCGCCGTCGCGCTCCCACCGCAGCAGCCACGCCTGGTGGTTGACGCCGGCGCTGGCGTACTCCACCTCGTCGAGCGGCACGCCGACGATCTCGCAGAGGTCGTGCACCGTCCAGTAGACGCTGTGGCACAGCCCGACCACCTTGACCGCGGGATACCGGCGGCGCAGGTACCCGACGTTCATCGCCATCGGGTTCGTGTAGTTCAGCAGCCAGGCGTCGGGGCACACGTCGAGCAGGTCGCTCGCGATGCCGTCGAGCACCGGGAAGGTGCGCAGCGCCCGGAACACGCCGCCGACGCCGAGCGTGTCGCCGATCGTCTGCCGCAGGCCGTAGCGAGCGGGGATCTCGAAGTCGCGAACAGTCGCCTCGTGCATGCCGACCTGGATGCTGTTGATCACGAAGTCGGCGCCCTGCATCGCCTCGCGGCGGTCGAGGTGCGTCGTCACGGTCGGCGCGGCACCGAGCTGGGACGCCGTGTCGCGGGCGATCGCCTCGGCCGTGGCCAGCCGCTCGGGGTCGATGTCGTGCAGCCGGACGGCGACCTCGCGCAGGGCGGGGAAGCCGAGCAGGTCGGTGAGCAGCTCGTGGGTGAACTCGACGCTGCCGGCGCCGACGAAGCAGATCGTCGTCATGCGCGGATCATGCCGCCGGACGGCCAGTCGCGCAAGAACGCGCAGTCCCGCATGCGCGTTCGCGCGCCGAGCGCCGGTGTGAACCGCATAGGATGACGCCCATGACCGAGCAGCCGACGCGCGTGCGCCGCGCCGACCGCACGGCGGTCATCCTCGAGCGGCTGTCGACGCACGGCTCGGTCGACGTCGGCGAGCTGGCCGAGCACTTCCGCGTCTCGCAGGCCACGCTGCGCCGCGACCTGCAGGTGCTCGAGCAGCAGCGGCTGCTGCGGCGCACCCACGGCGGGGCCACCGCGCAGGACGTCGCGTACGAGCTGCCGGTGCGGTACCGCGACAGCCACGCGCGCGAGGCGAAGCGGCGGATCGCGGCCGAGGCCGTGCAGCGCGTGCCCGAGGGTCCGGTCGCCGTCGGCCTCACCGGGGGCACCACGACGTCGGAGGTCGCGCGGCTGCTCGTCGAGCGCACCGACCTCACCGTCGTGACGAACGCGCTGAACATCGCGGCCGAGCTGTCGCTGCGCCCGCGCCTGAAGCTGGTGGTGACCGGCGGGGTGAGCCGCTCGCAGTCGTACGAGCTGGTCGGGCCGTGGGCCGAGCACACGCTGCGCGGGGTGAACGTCGGCACCGCGTTCGTCGGCGTCGACGGCATCAGCGCGACGGGTGGCCTGACCACCCACGACGAGGTCGAGGCGCACACCAACGCGGTGCTGGTCGAGCGCGCGGCGCACACCGTGGTGGTCGCCGACGGCTCGAAGGTCGGACGGGCGCTGCTCGCCCGCATCACCGGCGTCGACGGCGTCGACGAGCTGGTCACCGACGACACCGCCGACCCGGCCGCGCTGCAGGCGCTGCGAGCCGCCGGCCTGCGCGTCACGGTGGTCTGACGACGTGGCCGACCAGCCGAGCAGTGTCCGTGCGTACAGTGTTGCCGTGCGAAACACGAATCCGGCCCCAGCCCGACCGTCCCGACGCAGCCGTGCGCTGCGCCTGAGCCTGGGTGCGGTCGTCGCCCTGACCGCGGGGTGCTCCGGCGCGAGCAGCACGCCGGGCGCCGCGGTCACGTCCACGACGTCCGTGCGGCCGGCCGCCGCCGTCGACACCGCGCCGACGTGGCAGGCACCACCGGCGAACGCGCGCTTCGACTACCAGATCGGCGGCGCGTACACCCCGCTGGCGAGCGTGCGCGTGGTCAGCCGCGACCGCGACGACGACCCCGTGCCCGGCCGGTACAACATCTGCTACGTCAACGCGTTCCAGACGCAGCCGGACGACGCGGCCTGGTGGAAGCAGCACCACCCCGACCTGGTGCTGCGCAAGGCGTCCGGCGGGGTGTTCACCGACCCCGACTGGCCCGGCGAGATGCTGCTCGACACCCGCACCGCCGCCAAGCGCGCACGGCTGCTGCAGGTCGTCGGGCCGTGGTTCGACGGCTGCCGCACGTCGGGCTACCAGGCGGTCGAGCCCGACAACCTCGACACGTGGACGCGCTCCGGCAAGCTGCTCACGCGCGCCGGCAACCTGGAGTTCGCCAAGCTGCTCGCGGCGCGGGCCCACGGCAAGGGGATGGCGATCGCCCAGAAGAACGCCGCCGAGCTGACGGCTGGCGAGCGGCGCACCGTGGGGTTCGACTTCGCGATCGCCGAGGAGTGCCAGGTGTACGAGGAGTGCGGGCTCTACGAAGCCGCGTACGGGCACCGGTTCATCGAGATCGAGTACACCGACAACGGCACGGCCGCTTACGCCGCGGCGTGCCGCGCCCGCGGTGCCACGACGTCGGTCGTCCTGCGCGACCGTGACGTCGTGACCCGCGGGCGGGCGGCGTACCGCTACCAGGCCTGCTGAGCGGTCAGTCGGGGATGTAGTCGAACTCGTCGGGGTTGGGGCCGGTGCGCCCCTGCTCGCCCTTGTCGAGCGCGGTGATCTGCTGCATCTGCTCGTCCGAGAGCTCGAAGTCGAAGATCTCGTAGTTCTCGCGGATGCGGTCGGGCGTCACCGACTTCGGGAAGATGATGTCGCCGCGCTGCACGTGCCAGCGCAGCGTCACCTGCGCGGGGCTCTTACCGACCGACTCGGCGATCGACACGATCGCGTCGTCCTTCAGCACGCCGCCCTGGGCGATCGGCGACCACGCCTCGACGGCGATGCCGTGCTCGCGGCAGTAGGCGCGCACCTCGGCGTTGTCGAGGTAGGGGTGCACCTCGATCTGGTTCACCGCCGGCACCGTGCCGGTCTCCTGCGCGAGCCGCTCGAGGTGCGCGACCTGGAAGTTGGAGACGCCGATCGAGCGCGAGCGGCCGTCGGCCTTGAACTCCTCCAGCACCTTCCACGTCGACACGAAGTCGCCGTCGTAGCGCGTGGGCAGCGGCCAGTGGATGAGGAACAGGTCGACGTGGTCGAGCCCGAGCGCCTCCAGCGTGCCGTCGAAGGCCCGGCGCGCGGCGTCCGGCTCGTGGAAGCCGTTGTTCAGCTTGCTGGTGATCCAGAGGTCCTCGCGGGCCAGGCCGCTGTCGCGCACGGCCTCGCCGACGCCGGCCTCGTTCTGGTACATCTCGGCGGTGTCGATGTGCCGGTAGCCGATCTCGAAGGCGCGCTTTGTCGCCTCGGCGGTCTCGTCCGGATCGATCTGGAAGACACCGAACCCGAGCTGCGGGATGACGTTGCCGTCGTTCAGCGTGATGCCGGGTACTGCGCTCACTGCGATCTCCTCGTGCGTTCGTCGGCTCCCCCTGCGGACCTCGATCCTCCACCGGTCCGGACCGTCCCGCATCACGGGAGGCGGCTGGGGCAGGATCGGGGCATGACCGACTACGGGCACCAGCTGCAGCTCGGCACCTTCGTGACGCCGTCCGCCGATGCCGTCGAGCACGTGCTCGAGGCGGCGGTGCTCACCGAGCTCGTCGGCCTCGACCTGGTGACGTTCCAGGACCACCCGTACCAGGCGCGACACCTCGACGTCTGGACGCTGCTCTCGGTCGTCGGTGCCAGGACGTCGTCGGTGCGGCTGGCCGCGAACGTGCTCAACCTGCCCCTGCGGCCGCCGTGGCTCGTCGCCCGCAGCGTCGCCACGCTCGACCTGCTGACCGGCGGCCGGGTCGAGCTGGGCCTCGGGGCCGGCGCGTTCTGGGACGCGATCGCCGCGGTGGGCGGTGAGCGGCGGACGCCGGGCGAGGCGGTCGACGCGCTGGAGGAGGCGGTCGAGGTGATCCGGGCGGCCTGGGACACCTCGCGACGCAGCGTGCGGTTCGCCGGCGACCACTACCCGGTCGCCGGCGCGCACCCCGGGCCGGCACCGGCGCACGACGTGGAGATCTGGCTGGGCGCCTACAAGCCGCGGATGCTGCGGCTCACCGGCGCGCGGGCCGACGGCTGGCTGCCCTCGATGGGGTACGCCGACCCGCCCGACCTGCCCGCGATGCACGCGCTCGTCGACGAGGCCGCGGTCGAGGCCGGGCGCTCGCCCGCCGACGTCCGCCGGCTCTACAACGTGTTCGGCACCTTCGGGCGGGGCGACGGCTGGCTCACCGGCACGCCGCGCGACTGGGCCGAGAAGCTCGCGGGGCTGACGATCGAGCAGGGCATCAGCACGTTCGTGCTCGGCACCGACGACCTCGACGTCATCCGGCGGTTCGGTGGCGAGGTCGCCCCCGAGGTGCGGCGCCTCGTCGAGGCCGAGCGCGCCGACCCGCGCCCGCCGGTCGCCACCGAGCCGGACCGCGAGGTCGCCGCGGCCGAGAGCATCACCGTGGCCCCGACGTCCGCGTTCGCCGTCCGCACCACGCCCGACGACGGACGCCGGCTGAGCGCGACCCGCGTCTGGGACGAGTCGGCCCGCCCGACCGGACCCGCGCCCGACCCGGCGCGCACCTACACCGCCGACGACCTCGCCCGGGGCCGGCACCTGGTCGACGTGCACGACCACCTGCGCCAGGAGCTGCGCACCGTGCGCGACCTCGTCGACCAGGTCGAGGCCGGGCTGCTCGACGTCGGCAGCGCGCGCACCGCCATCAACGAGATGACCATGCGGCAGAACAACTGGACGCTCGGCGCCTACTGCGAGAGCTACTGCCGCGTCGTCACGACGCACCACACCATCGAGGACCGCAGCATGTTCCCGCGGCTGCGCGCCGGCGACCCGTCGCTGTCACCGGTCATCGACCGGCTCGAGCTCGAGCACCACGCGATCCACGACGTGCTGGAGGGCGTCGACCGCGCGCTCGTCGACCTGGTCGCCCGGCCGGACGGGCTGCCGGCGCTGCGCGAAGCCGTGAACCTGCTGTCGGACACCCTGCTGTCGCACCTGTCGTACGAGGAGCGCGAGCTCGTCGAACCGTTGGCGCGCATGGGTTTCGCCTAGGCGCGGCTCAGACCCGGGGCACCGACTCGAGGTCGTCGAGCCAGGCCTGCGGCGAGCTGTCGGACGGCGCGCGCCAGTCACCGCGCGGCGAGAGCGCCCCGCCGTCGACGACCTTCGGGCCGTTCGGCACCGCCGTCCGCTTGAACTGGCTGAAGCCGAAGAACCGGCGGACGAAGACGTCGAGCCAGTGCCGGATCTGCTCCAGCGTGTAGGCGTGCCGCTTGTCGTCCGGGAAGTTCGGGGGCCACCGACCTGCTTCGACGTCGGCCCAGGCGTGCAGCGCCATGAACGCGATCTTCGACGGCAGCGCGCCGTCGCGCACCACGTGGAAGAGCGTGAAGTCCTGCAGCTCGTACGGGCCGACCTTCGCCTCGCTGCTCTGCACCACGCCGTCGCGGCCGGGCACCAGCTCGGGGCTGATCTCGGCGGCCAGCACCTCCGTCAGCACCAGCGCGACGTCGTCGTCGAACTGCCCGGACGCCACGACCCAGCGGATGAGGTGCTGGATCAGGGTCTTGGGCACGCCGGCGTTCACGTTGTAGTGCGACATCTGGTCGCCGACGCCGTACGTCGACCAGCCGAGCGCCATCTCCGACAGGTCGCCGGTGCCCACCACGATGCCGCCCCGGTGGTTGGCCAGCCGGAACAGGTAGTCGTAGCGGAGCCCCGCCTGCACGTTCTCGAACGTCACGTCGTAGACGTCGTCGCCGCGCTCGCCGTCCGCGTACGGGTGGTGCAGGTCGCGCAGCATCTGCTCGGCGGCCGGCCGGATGTCGAGCACCTCGACGGTCGCGCCGAGCGCGGTCGCCAGCCGCAGCGCCGCGGACTTCGACGTCTCGCCGGTCGCGAAGCCGGGCATCGTGTAGGCGAGCACGTCGGAGCGGGGTCGCCCGAGGCGGTCCATCGCCTTCGCCGCCACGAGCATCGCCTGCGTCGAGTCGAGGCCACCCGAGACGCCGATCACGGCCTTCGGGCCGCCGATGGCGCGCAGTCGCTGCACCAGCCCGGCGACCTGGATGTTGTACGCCTCGTAGCAGTCCTGCTCGAGCCGGTCGGCGTCCGCCGGCACGAACGGGAAGCGCTCGACGACGCGCCGCAGCCCGATGTCGCCGGTCGGCGGGTCGAGCCGGAACCCGATGCGGCGGAACGGTGCTCGGCCGTCGAGCAGGGTGCGCCGGTTGTCGTCGAAGCTCCCGTTGTGCTGGCGCAGGCTGCGCAGCAGGCCGAGGTCGACGTCGGCCACCGCCCGGGCGCCGCCGCCCTCGACGAACCGCTCGGCCGCGTCGAGCGGCACGCCGTTCTCGTGCACCAGCGTCTGACCGTCCCACGCCAGGTCGTTCGTCGACTCGCCGTCGCCGGCGGCCGCGTACACGTACGCCGCGATGCAGCGGGCGGACGCCGAGCGCACCAGCAGCTCGCGGTGGGCTGCCCGGCCGACGGTCACCGGGCTGCTCGACAGGTTCGCCAGCACGGTCGCGCCCGCGAGCGCCGCCAGCGCGCTGGGCGGCACCGGCACCCACAGGTCCTCGCAGACCTCCACGTGCAGCACCAGGCCGGGCACGTCCTCCGCCGCGAACAGCAGGTCGGGGCCGAGCGGCACGCTGGCGCCGGCCACGACGATCTCGCCGCGCAGGTCGTCGCCGGGCTGGAAGTGCCGCCGCTCGTAGAACTCTCGGTAGTTCGGCAGGTACGACTTGGGGGCGACGCCGAGCACCTGCCCCTTGTGCACCACCACCGCGGCGTTCACCAGCCGGTTGCCGTGCCGCAGCGGCGCCCCGACCACGAGCACCGGCAGCAGCTGCGCCGACGCCTCGACCACCTGCTGCAGCGCCGCCTCCACGGCGTCGAGCAGCGCGTCCTGCAGCAGCAGGTCGTCGATCGCGTAGCCGCTGAGCCCGAGCTCGGGGAAGACCGCGACCGCCACGCCGTCGTCGTGGCACGCCCGCGCCGAGACCAGCAGCGCCTCGGCGTTGGCCGCCGGGTCGGCGACCGCCGTCCGCGGTGAGCAGGCGGCCACCCGGGCGAACCCGTGGTGGTAGGCGGAGCGGAAGGTCATGTCGGGCCTCTCGTGCGGCGGCGGTGCGGCGTCATCCTCGCACCAGCCCCGTCGTCCGCCCGCGCGATGCAGGATGGCGCGGTGGCCGTCGCCGGACGTCGGGCCGTGGTGCTCGTCGAGGGGGCGAGCGACGCGGCGGCTCTGCACGCCCTCGCCGCGCGGCTCGGCAGGTCGCTGCCCGCCGAGGGGGTGGACGTCGTGGCGATGGGCGGCGCGACGAACGTGCGGCGGTACGCGGCGGCGGCCGGCGACGTGCTGACCGTCGGGCTGTGCGACGTCGGCGAGCGCCGGTTCTTCGAGCGGGTGCTGGACGGGCCGTGCCACGTGTGCGACCGCGACCTGGAGGACGAGCTGGTGCGCGCGCTCGGCGTGCCGGCCGTGCTCGAGGTGGTCGAGGCCGCCGGCGAGCTGCGGTCGCTGCGCTCGCTGCAGCAGCAGGCGCCGCACCGCGAGCGGCCCGAGGTCGACCAGCTGCGGCGGTTCCTGTCGAGCCACTCCGGCCGCAAGGAGCGCTACGCCCGGCTGCTCGTCGACGCCCTGCCCCTCGACCGCGTGCCCGCCCCGCTCGCGGGCGTCCTGTCCGACGTCCGGGCCTGAGCGCCGCAGGCGAGTCGCCGAGGTGCCTCGGCAGGGTGGTCGCCGTACGGTGCAGCGGTCGCCGAGGGGAGCTGGAGCGTTGCCTGAGCAGGAGCCGGCTCGCGTCGCGCCCGGCCCCGAGCTGCACCGGCGGTTCTCCCGTCAGCGGCGCGCGGCGACGGCGCCGGAGGTGGCGCTGCGGCGCGAGCTGCACGCCCGCGGCCGGCGCTACCGGGTGCAGGCGCGCATCGAGGGGCTGCCCCGGCGGCGCGTCGACCTCGTGTTCACCCGGTGGCGGCTGGTGGTGCTGGTCGACGGGTGCTTCTGGCACGGCTGCCCGGTGCACGGGACGATGCCGAAGGCCAACCGCGAGTGGTGGACCTGGAAGCTCGCGAACAACGCGCGGCGCGACGCCGACACCGACGCGCGGCTGACCGAGCTGGGCTGGACCGTGCTGCGGCTGTGGGAGCACGTGCCCGCGGGCGAGGCGGCGGACGCCGTCGAGCAGGCGCTGGTGCGGCTCGGGGCGCCCGCCGGCGAGGGGCCCGACCCGGCATCCCTACGATGACGGGGAGCGGTACCGGGAACGAGGAGAGCACCAGTGATCGAGATCCTGAACAGCAGCGAGCTGGTGCGGGCCCGTGCCACCGGAGCCCTCGTCGCCGACGTCCTGTACTCGCTGCGCGACCGCGTCGAGGTCGGCACGAACCTGCTCGACGTCGACCGCTGGGCGCAGCAGATGATCCTCGAGGCCGGCGCGGTCTCGTGCTACGTCGACTACGCCCCGGCGTTCGGCAACGGCCCGTTCGGCCACTACATCTGCACCTCGGTGAACGACGCCGTGCTGCACGGCCTCCCCCACGACTACGCCCTCGCCGACGGCGACCTGCTCTCGCTCGACCTCGCCGTCTCGCTCGACGGCGTGGTGGCCGACTCGGCGATCAGCTTCACCGTGGGCACCACCCAGCGCCCCGAGGACGCCGCCCTCGTCGACGCCACCCAGCGCGCGCTGCAGGCCGGCATCGCGGCCGCCGGTCCCGGCGCCAAGGTCGGCGACATCTCGCACGCGATCGGCCGGGTGCTCGGCGACGACGGCTACCGGGTGAACACCCAGTTCGGCGGTCACGGCGTCGGCTCGACGATGCACCAGGACCCGCACATCTCCAACGACGGCCGCCCCGGCCGCGGCTACAAGCTGCGCCCCGGCCTGCTGCTCGCCCTGGAGCCCTGGGTGATGCTCGACACCGACGAGCTCGTCACGGACGCCGACGGCTGGACCCTGCGCAGCGCCACCGGCTGCCGCACCGCCCACAGCGAGCACACCGTCGCCATCACCGAGGACGGCGCGGAGATCATGACCCTGCCGCCGGCCGACCGCGGCTGACGTCGGCGGTCTCGACGGGATTCCTTGTGGCGTCTCGCGGGGCCGCCGCATCCTGACGAGATGACTCGTCGGAGCGGGCGATGACCCGGCAGTGGCACGTCGAGGGCCCGGAGCCGGCTGGCGCAGCGACCCTCGACGCGGTGTTCCAGCAGGTGATGACGGCGCACGACGTGCGGGCGGCCTCGGTGGCGATCGCCTCCGGCCGGACCGTCTACGCGAAGCGGGCCTACACGTGGGCCGAGCCGGGCAACCCGCTCACCACGACGACCACGACGTTCCGCCTGGCCAGCGTCACCAAGCTGTTCACCGCGGCGGCGGTCCAGCAGCTCGCCGACCACGGCGTCATCGACCTGAACGCCTCGGCCTTCGGGTTCCTTGGGCTGACCGGGGCGCAGGACCCGCGCAAGGACGCGATCACGATCGCGCAGTGCGCCACGAGCCTGAGCGGCATGCCGCACGACTACGAGCGCCCCAGCATGACGCTGCGCGACGTGTCGCGCGAGCTGGGGCACCCGGCGTCCGTGACGGAGCAGGCGGCTCGGATGCACTCCACCGTGCCGCTCGCGTTCCCGCCCGGGTTCCCGCCCGCCGGCGACGGCGACACCGGCTACTCGAACACCGCCTTCGACGTCCTCGCCGCGGTGATCGAGCGCGCCACCGGGATGCCGTACGCCGTGTACGTGAGCCAGCACGTCGCCGGAGCCATGGGCCTGCGCGACGTCGCCGGGGCGCGGACGCCGGTCGACGCCCGGTTGCCCGGTGAGGTCGACGGGTACGACGGCAACGGCCGGAGGCTGCCCTCGCAGCTCGACCTGTCGGACGACGCGACGGAGGTCGACGTCTACGGCGGCGACTTCGTCCTGGAGCCGCGAGCCGCGAGCGGCGGGTTGCTCGCCAGCCCGGCGAGCGTGGCCCGGTTCATCGACCGGCACGACGTGTACGGGCTCGGCGGCCGGATGGACGGCAGCACCCGCTACGGCACCTTCGTCGGCTCCAGCGCGGGCGCCACCTCCGGCGGCCGCTGGGACCTCGCGTGGGCGACCAACCGCGAGATCGACGACACGGTCAAGGACCAGCTGCGGGACGGCGTCCTCGGGTACCTCGCCACCTCCGGCACGTCGCTGCTCAGCACGCCCTTCGACGTCGACGAGGGCTTCGCGGTGCGCGGCGTCCTGCTGCTCGGCGGGTTCCGCACCCAGCACGAGCTGAACGCCATGTCGTACGAGGACATGCGCAACACCCTGATCGTCGAGCTGTCGAACCGCACCAGCCAGGGGGTGCCGTTCTTCCAGGGGCTGGACGACACCGAGCTGGCCGGCGCCGGCGGGGCCCTGGTCTTCCTGCGGCACACCGGGATCCGTGACGACGCGGCGCTGCGGGCGATGAGCGCCGACGACCAGCGCAACACCCTGATCGTCGAGATGGACCTGCAGACCGGTCAGGGCCAGGCCCTGCAGGGCTTCTCGACGCTCGACCTGGTGCTCGTCGCGCTCGGCAGCGACCTCGCCGTCCGCGGTCAGGTACCGGGGCGGCCCAGTTCGTGGCTGCGCGGCGTCCTGCTCGCCGGCCGCTTCCGCACCCAGCCCGAGCTGATCGCGATGTCGCACGACGACCACCGCAACACCCTGATCGTGGAGATGGTGAACCACAGCAACCAGACGACGGCGTCGTACCAGGCGATGCACGACGCCGACCTCGAGGGCGTGGGCGCCGTGATGGTGCTGCTGCGTCACGCCGGGATCCGCGACGACGCGGCGCTGCGGCAGATGAGCGCCGACGACCAGCGCAACACCCTGATCGTCGAGCTCGACGCCCAGACCCGCCTCGGCCGGCAGCTGCAGGGCCTGTCGAACCTCGACCTGGTGCGCACGGCCCTCGGCGACCGCCCGGCCGTGCGCTAGCCCGGGAACGCGAGAGCCCCTCACCGCTGGATGGGCGGGAGGGGCTCTGACGTGCTGCTGGTCGCTGTCTCAACGACGTGCGCCCGAAGGGATTCGAACCCCTAACCTTCTGATCCGTAGTCAGATGCTCTATCCGTTGAGCTACGGGCGCCCGAGCCTCGCGGCTCGACCACAGACTCTAGCCGACGCCGGGGCCCCAGCAGAAATCGGATCAGGTGAGCCGCAGGGCCGAGGCGAGCGGCTTGCTCAGCAGCGAGCTGTAGTCGGCCGTCAGGTGCCACCGGTCGTAGTGGGTGACGACGCCCTTCACGACCATCGGGCACTCGGTCGGAGTGCAGAACCAGTCGACGACGGGCAGGTAGTCGGCCTTCGCGACCTTCGCCACGTGGGCCTGCAGCACCTCGCGCGAGAGCTTGAGGGCCTCGGGCGTCGGCTGCGAGCAGCGCTGCACCTGCTTGGGGTGGTCGGCGAGGCACTGGGCGGGGTCGTCGGCCATCACCGGCGAGTCGCCGAGCACGACCACGCGCTTCGCGGACGCGTCGAGCCGCTTCAGGGTGGTGGTCGCGCCGCGCTGCCAGGCGGCGGCGAGGCCGGTCTGGTCCTTCGGCGACGACGGCAGCCGGACGCCGTACATCGTGCTCGACACGACGACGAGCGACGGCTCGACGGCGTCGATGCGGTCGAGGGCCCAGGAGCGCCAGGCGTCGCACTGGCTGAACGGCCGCTTGTCGACGGTGTTCCAGACGGTCGTCGACGGGAACGGGCACAGCGACTTGGTGAGCACCAGCAGCTTGAAGTGCTCGCGCTCGCCGGCGGCGTCGAGGGCGCTCAGCCAGGCGGCGGCGTGCGAGTCGCCGAACAGCACGACCGTCTTGGACGCCGAGGTGTCGCCGTACGTGCACGAGGGCGAGCTGGTCTTCTCGGTCGGCACCAGGCAGCCGTCGAAGTTGGCCGGCGACGCGTGCTGGGGCAGCTCGGCGAGCGGGGGCGAGACGTCGCTCGGCAGGCGCTTCGCCGCGGCCGCCTCGACCACGGCCGCCTGCACGCCGCTGACCTTGCCGTCGCCCGCCGGGGCCGCGTCGAGCGAGACGCTGGCCAGCCGGGCCTGCGCCCGGGCCGCCGCGGCGTCGCGCTCGGTGAGCTGGTTGCTGATCATCACGTTGCAGGCGAACAGCACGGTCACGAGCGCCAGCACGCCGAAGCCGAGGCTGTTGCTGGTGCGGGCCGCCAGCCGGGGCGCGCGGCGCAGCGGGTTCTCGACCGCGTGGTGGGTGAGCACCGCGACGAGCAGCGAGGCCAGCACCACGAGCAGCGCCGGGCCGACGCCGAGGGTGCCCCCGACCAGCGCGGCGGCGATCACCAGCGCCGGCCAGTGCCACAGGTAGAGCGAGTACGACATGGCGCCCAGCCACTGCAGCGGCCGCTGCCTCAGCACCGACTCGGCGCCGACGCCGGGGGCGATGCTGCCGGCGGCCACCACGGCCGCCGTGCCGAGCACCGGCAGCAGCGCGTAGGCGCCGGGGAACGGCGTCGCGTCGGTGATCCAGAACGCCGAGCCGATCACGGCCGCCAGCCCCAGCCAACCGAGCCAGCGGCCGACGACGGCCGGCAGGCGCAGCAGCCAGCCGCTGCCCGCCGCGAGCAGGGCCCCGACGCCGAGCTCCCAGGCCCGGGTGAAGGGCGAGAAGTACGCCTGGGTCGCCGCCTGCGACGTCTGCTCGATGCACCACGCCAGCGAGGCCACGCTGATCAGGGCGATCACCACACCGACCGCGCGCCCGACCAGGCGGCGCGGCGCGAGCTTCGCGACGAGCAGCACGAGCACCGGCCAGACGACGTAGAACTGCTCCTCGACGGCCAGCGACCAGTAGTGCTGCAGCGGCGAGGGGGGCACGTCGGCCTGCAGGTAGTCGGTGCCGGTCGCGGCGAAGTGCAGGTTGGCCATGAACGCGGTGGCCCACCGGGCGTCGCTCAGCACCTGCCCGGCGCGCACGAAGTTCAGCAGCACGACCGACGCGACGACCGTCGCGAGGATCACCAGCAGGGACGCCGGGAGGATGCGCCGGGCGCGGCGGGCGTAGAAGCCGCTGATCGAGACCGTGCCGGTGGCGGTCGCCTCGCGCAGCAGCAGGCCGGTGATGAGGAACCCCGACAGCACGAAGAACACGTCGACGCCGACGTAGCCGCCCGTGAGCCGAGGCACGCCTGCGTGGTAGAGCACGACGAGCAGGACGGCGAGCGCGCGCAGCCCCTCGACGTCCGGCCGGAACGACCGCGGGGCGCGCGCCGCGGTCTCACGACGGGCCTCCTGGCGGGTGGCCGGCGCAGGCGGCGGCGTGAGGATCGTCACTGCGGACCTCCGGTGCGGACGGGCTCGTGGACCGGCTGCGCCGGCTGCGGACGACGGGCGCCGGCGACCGCCGCGAGCGCGGCGGCGACCAGCACGGCGAGGTAGCCGGCGTAGGGCAGCGTGACCCCCGCGTCGGAGACCGGCCAGAAGAGCGCGACCGGTGCCGTGCCGAGGTCGCGCAGCAGGTGGCCGCCGACGCCGAGCGCCGCGACGGCGAGCAGCGCCGAGACGTGCCGACGCCGCAGCGCCCGGGCCGCCAGCGCGAGCAGCAGCAGCACGGCGACCGTGGTCAGGGAGTGCGTGTAGGGCCGCGGTGTGCCGTGCGTGAGCACGTTCGAACCCAGTGCTGCAGGCACGTGGTCCGCGTCGATGAGGCAGCTGGCGGCGAGCACGGTGAGCCAGGCGGACCGCGACCACGGCCCGGTGCGGGTGCTGACGGCCAGGGCGAGCAGCGCGCCGGTGGCGAGGTGCGCCGGCTCGTCGAGCACGCCCAGCACCGCGTAGTCGGGGTCGGCGGTGCGGATGACGAGGTCGAGCAGGACGATCAGCGCGAGCAGCAGGCCCGCTCGTCGCAGGGCCGTGCGCCTGGCGTCTGTCAAGGGTGCTCCCGTCGCATCGGGCGCGGCGGTGCGCGGTGTCTCCGTGGGCGCCGGTCGCGGCACTCTCACACGACGGTCCCCGGTTCTGGCCGTACGCGCAAGTAGCCTGCCGACAGTTCATGTTCGTACTAGTTCGTGATGGCAAGCGTCGAGGCACCCGCCCTGCCCGGTTTGCTATGGTCGATCGAGTAGGCCGCTGAGCAGGACTCGGCGCTTTACGCGTTCTTGGTGAAGTCGAACCACGTGGGTTGCTCGCTCGTGACCATGCAGCAGGACGATCGTCATGGTTTACCCAAACTTCACTTCGGACCGTGGGTGTCGCCGCCTCGCCTGGCTAGTCTGCGTGATGCGTCGTCCGACAGGAGGGCCTCGCACTCGGGGTGGCAACGGTGCCAGGCATACTTCACTGTGAACAACTGAAGGACGAGCCAATGCATGCTGTCCGCGAACCCGTCGACGTCCGCCTCTCCATCGTCATGCCGGCCTACAACGAGGCCGCCACGATCCGCCGAGCCGTCCAGCACGTGCTCGAGGCCCAGTACCCGTGCGACGTCGAGCTGATCGTCGTCGACGACGGCAGCGTCGACGGCACCGCCGAGCTGCTGCACGACGTGCAGGACCCGCGCCTGCACGTGCACCAGCACCCGCACAACATGGGGAAGGGCGCCGCGGTGCTCACCGGCATCAGCGTCGCCACCGGCACCCACCTGCTGCCGTTCGACGCCGACATGGAGTACTCGGCGCACGACGTGAAGCGGCTGCTCGAGCCGGTCATCGACGGGCGCAGCGAGGTCGTCTACGGCACTCGGTTGTTCGGCTACAACACCGTGTACCGGTCGTTCCGCTACAAGCTCGGCAACCAGGCGATGACCTTCGCGGCGAACCTGCTCTACGACGCGGCGATCAGCGACCTGCACACCTGCCTCAAGCTGGTGCCGCTGAAGATGCTGCGGCAGATGCGCCTGGTCGAGCTCGGGTTCGGGCTCGACACCGAGATCACCGCGAACGTGCTGCGCTTCGGCGCGCGCCCCTTCGAGGTGCCGGTGTCGTACCACGCCCGCTCGCACGACGAGGGCAAGAAGATCAACTGGCGCGACGCCGTCCGCTGCCTGCAGGTGCTCGGCCGGGTGCGGGTCGCACCCGACCCGCGCCCCGCGGCACCGGCGGTCGCCCGCAAGCTGGCCGCCAGCACCCCGCGGGTGCCGCGCGTGCGGCAGAGCCGCACCGGCGGAGGTGTCGTGCCGTCGATGCGGATCCCGCGCTCGGTGATCCCGGCGCAGGACCCGGTGGTCGTCGACCTGGCCGAGCACGCCGACCGCGTCGTGCACCTCGAGGACCAGCAGCGCGCGAACCTCCTGGCCGAGGCCGCCGAATGAGCCGACTCCTCTCCAGGGGTCGTCTCGCCGTCATCGCCGTCGCCGCGCTCGCCGTGGCCGTGCCGTCCGCCGCGCAGGCGACACCGGTGCACTCCCGCCTGGTGTCGGCCGGCCTGCTGCCCGAGCCGGCCCCGTTCAGCACGCTGCAGATCGTGCAGTACGACGCCCTCTACAAGACCGTGGAGCTGGACGGCGACGTCGACCTCGACCTGCTGGCCGCCAACCGCTCGAGCCGCGCCAACGGCTACGTGTGGACGGCGACCGTGGGCCCGGCGGGCGAGCCGACCACCGTCGGCACCGGGCGGCTGACCGTGGCCGCCGGGGCGACCGAGCGCATCACCGTGCGGTTCACCATCCCCGACTGCCTGGTGCGCAACCAGATCTCGGTGCGGCTCGCCGCCGACCGCGGGCGCTCGCCCGAGGTGCACTACTGGGTGCTGCCGCACGACTCAGCCACGTGGAAGACCTCCGGAGGGCCGTCCTGTGAAGCCTGAGCCGACGTCGCGCACGACCGTCGCGGTCGTGACCGACTCCCTCGAGCCCTTCAACACCGGCGGCAAGGAGGCGCGGTACGCCGCCCTGCTGCCGCGCCTGCGCCAGCACGGCATCGACGTGCACGTGCACACGATGCGCTGGTGGGGCGACGCCCCGGTGCCGCAGGTGCCGGCGGGCACGCTGCACGCCCTGTGCCCGCGCATCTCGCTGTACGCCGGCAGCCGGCGCTCGATCTGGCAGGCCGTGGTGTTCGCCGCCTCGACGCTGCGGATGCTCGGCCGGCGCTTCGACGTGCTCGAGGCCGACGCCATCCCGTTCGTGCAGCTGTTCCCGCTCAAGCTGGTGACGGTGGTGCGCCGCAAGCGGCTCGTCGTGACGTGGCACGAGGTGTGGGGCCGCGACTACTGGGTCGACTACCTCGGCCCGCTCGGTCGGGTGGCCGCCGCCCTCGAGCGCCTGGCCGCCTCGCTGCCCGACCACGTGGTGGCGGCATCGACCGGTACCGCCGACCGCCTCGTCGACCTGGGCGTGCCGCGCGAGCGGCTGACCGCGGTGCCGAACGGCGTCGACGCGGCCGAGATCGAGGCCGCCGTCCCCGCGGCCGACGCCGCCGACGTGCTCTGCGTCGGCCGGTTGCTGGCCAACAAGAACGTCGACGTGCTGGTCGACGCCGTCGCGCTGCTGCGCGAGCGCGGCCGCCGGGTGACCGCCACCGTCATCGGCACCGGCCCCGAGCGCGAGCGGCTCGCCGCGCAGGTGGAGCGGCTCGGCCTGGGCGACCAGGTACGGCTGCTCGAGCCGCTCGAGCAGCGGCTCGACGTGCTCGGCGCCATGAAGTCCGCGCGGGTGCTGGCCTTCCCGACCGTGCGCGAGGGCTTCGGCATGGTCGCGCTCGAGGCGCTGGCCTGCGGCACGCCGGTCGTGACGACCGACCACCCCGACAACCACGCCCGCCACCTCATCGTGCCGGGGGTCAACGGATACGTCTGCGGTCTCGGCGCCACCGCCCTCGCCGACGCGCTGACCCAGGCGCTCGACAACGCCGACGGGCTGCGCGAAGGAGCCCTCGCCACCGGCCGCGACAACTCCTGGGACGCGCTGGCCGCCACGCTCGCGAAGGTGCTGGTCGCGTGAGGCTGCTGCTGCTCAGCCCGCTGCCCCCGGCCCGCGACGGCATCGCCGACTACGCGGCCAAGCTGGCGCGCGCCTACACCGAGGCGGGGCACGAGGTGCGCGGCATCACCAGCCTGCCCACGCCCACGGCCCCGGGCAACCCGCCCGTCGAGGGAGCGCTCTCGTGGTCGCCCCTGCGCCAGCTGCGGCTGCTCGTGGCCGCGCGACGCTGGCGGCCCGACGCCGTGCAGGTGCAGCACGGCATCGCGACGTACGGCCCGCGGCTGCTGCTGGTGTGGTCGTTCGCCGGCCTGCTGCGGCTGCTCGGCACGCCCGTCGTCGTCACCCACCACGAGGTGACCCGCGACATCGAGCGGCTCGGGCTGCCCGGTCGGCTCTACTACCGCGTGGTCAGCCGCGCCGACGTCGTGCACGTGCACACGGCGAGCGCGGCGGCGGCGCTGACCGACCGCCTCGGGGTGGCGCCGCAGCGGGTGCTGACGATGCCGCACCCCGTCTACGACCTGCCCGCGGCGCTCGTGCCGGGTGACCGGCTGCGGGCCGAGCACGACCTCGGCGACCGCACCGTGCTGCTGCTCTTCGGGTTCGTGCACGTCGAGAAGGGGCTGCGCGAGCTGGTCGACGGGCTCGCCGTGCTGGTCGCGCGCGACCCGTCGGTGCGCGACCGGATGCGTCTCGTGGTCGCCGGCGACGTGCGGCCGCGACCGCCGGCGTTCGGTCGCTTCGAGCAGGCCGATCGCGCCTACCTCGACGCCGTGCGCACCAGGGCCGAGGCCGACGACCTGCGCGACGTCGTCGTCTTCACCGGCCACGTGCCGGACGGCGAGGTGTCCGGCTGGTTCGAGGCCGCCGACGTCGCGGTGCTGCCCTACACGCACTCCGAGCAGAGCGGCGTCGCCAACCTCGCGGTGGCCGCCGGTGTGCCGGTGCTGGCGTCGTCCGCCGGCGGGCTCGGTGAGCTGTTCGGCGGCGTGCTGCCGGCTTTCGCCTCGCTGTCGCCCGACGACGTCGCCGACGCCATCGCCGCGGTGCTCGACGGCGCCACGGCATCCCCCGCGGTGCGCGCGCACTACGACGCGCTGCGGCACGCGGCTAGCCCCGCGACCCTGGCCACCGAGATCGGCAGCCGGGTCGGCGCCGCGTCCCCGACGCAGCAGGCGGTGACGGTGTGAGCACCCCCGGCATCACCGTCGTCATCTGCAGCCTGAACGGCGCCGAGACGATCGGCCGCACCCTCGACGCCATCGCGGCGCAGACCGTGCCGGACGTCGAGGTCGTCGTCGTCGACGACGGGTCGTCCGACGGCACCGCCGACGTCGCGCGCCGGCACGGCGCCCGCGTCGTCGTGCACGCGCAGAACGCCGGCATCGCGGCCGCCCGCAACAGCGGCTGGCGGGCCGCTGCCGCCCCGCTGGTCGCCTTCACCGACGACGACTGCCGGCCCACCCCCACCTGGCTCGAGCGGCTGCTCGAGGCCCGTGCGAGCGACCCCACGGCGGCGGCGGTCGGCGGCCGGGTCTTCGGCTCGGACGACGGCACGTTCGTGCTGCGCTACCTGCAGCGGTGCAACCCG
This sequence comes from Angustibacter aerolatus, assembly GCF_054776675.1. Taxonomy (NCBI): domain Bacteria; kingdom Bacillati; phylum Actinomycetota; class Actinomycetes; order Kineosporiales; family Kineosporiaceae; genus Angustibacter; species Angustibacter aerolatus. Next base: position 4,955 of record NZ_BAAHBM010000017.1, on the reverse strand, counting down.
CTCGAGCCGCTCGAGGCAGAGCTGCTGCAGAGCGACGGCTTCGGGCACCGGCTGGTCAGCTACCTGCGGCGCTCGGCGACCCGGCAGGCCCCCACCGGCGTGCGCACCGTCAGCTCGATCGTCGGCGCCAGCATGCTGATCCCGGTCGAGGTGCTGCAGCGGCTCGGCGGCTTCGACCCGCGGTTCCGGTTCGGCGGCGAGGAGGAGGACTTCTGCCGTCGTGCGCTGACCGCCGGCGAGCACCTGCTCTACACGCCCGAGTCGATGCTGCTGCACGACTTCGAGCCCGGCCTGGCCGACACCCTGCGCCGCAGCCGCGCCTACGGGCGGGGCAACGCGCGCATGTTCGTGAAGTACCCGCAGCTGCTGCCGACGCTCTACCCGCTGCCCGCGCTGGTGGCCGGGCTGCTCGGTCTGGCCGCGCTGCGGCGCAGCCCCGTGGTCGGCGCCGCGGCAGCCGCTGCGCCCGCGCTGCTGTTCTCGCACTGGGTGCGCAGCGCCCTGCGCGACCGCGACCCCGAGCAGCTCGCCTACCCCTACCTGCAGCTGGCCCAGGAGGCCCTCGGCAACGTGGGCATGCTGCAGGAGCTGCCGCGCGCCCGCCAGCTGTTCGCGCCGTCGCCGCTGCCCGAGCAGGTGCGCACGTGACGTCGGCCCCGCTGCTGCGCCGCGGTGCCGTGGCCGCGCCGTCCCCCGTGACGGTCGCCGACCACGCCGAGCTCGAGCGCGCCGCCCACGCCGCGGCGGTCGCCGCCGAGCGGCCGTCCCGGCGCAGCCGCGCGTGGGCCCGGTTCGGCGGCCTGCTGCAGCTCGTGCTGTGCTTCGCCGCCCTGCACGGTGCGGTGCTGCTGCGCCCGCACGGCAGCGCGATCCTCGTGGCCGTCGCCTTCGTCGTGCTCGTGCCCGGCGCGGTGCTGCTGCGCGCCCTCGACGTCCGGCCCCGCGGCACCGCCGAGCGGCTGGTGCTGAGCGTCTCGGGCAGCCTCGCGGTGCTGCTGCTGGTGACGCTCGGCGTCAACACCGTCGGGCCGGCGCAGGGGCTGAACCAGCCGCTGTCGACGCTGCCCCTGCTGATCGCGCTGGACGGCGTGACCGTGCTGCTCGCGATCGTCGCGACGCTGCGCCGCGCCAGCCACCCGGTGCCGGTACCGCAGCGGGTCTCGCCGCTCACCGCGATGCTGCTGCTGCCCGTGCTGGTCGGCGTGGGCACCCAGGTGCTCGAGCAGCGGGGCACCACCTGGGTGGTCGCGGCCGGGCTCGGGCTCGGCGGGCTGGCCCTGGTGTGGGCCGCCTTCGCCGCGAAGCAGGGGCGCGACGGCGCCGTGCAGGTCGTGCTGTTCAGCGTCGTGCTGGCGCTGCTCTGGTCGTACTCGCTGCGGTCGAAGGGCCTCTACGGCTTCGACGTCCAGCAGGAGTTCGCCGCGTTCCGCACCACCGCCGAGGCGCTGCGCTGGCACCCGGTCGACGGCGACTCCTACTCGGCCATGCTCAGCATCACCGCGCTGCCGACGGCGCTCTGGCAGCTCACCGCGCTGAGCCCGCTCGGCGTCTTCAAGCTGCTGCTGCCGGTGCTCTTCGCGCTCTACCCGGTCGGCGTCTACACCGCCGCCCGCCGCTGGCTCGGGCCGCGCACCGCGCTGCTGTCCACCTGCCTGCTCTTCATGACCTCCAGCATCGCCGGCCAGATGCCTGCGCTCGCGCGGCAGGAGGTCGCGCTGCTGCTGTTCCTCGGCATCGTGCTGGTCGCCCTCGACCGCTCGCTGCGCCGGCGCGGGGCGCAGGGCCTGGTGCTGGTGCTCGGCTGCGCGATGGTCGTCTCGCACTACTCCACGACGTACGTCGCCGTCGGCGCCTTCCTCGGCGCCCGGGTGATCGCCTTCGCGCTGCGCGTCATGAGGCGGCGCAGCGCCCACCGGCCGGTGCTCAGCCTGCCGGTCGTGCTGCTGCTCGCGGCCGCGACGTTCGGCTGGAACGGGCCGGTCACCCACTCGACCGACAACGTCACCGGCTTCGCCAGCAGCATCGCCGCACACGGGTTCCAGGTGCTGCCCAACGGCGGCGGCGGGTCGATCGTCACCAAGTGGCTCGCCGGCAACGTGGCCGCCAGCTCGACGCCGCGCGAGTACTTCGACTCGGTGGCGCAGACGTACCGCGAGCAGCACCCGTGGCTGTCCGAGCACGTCTTCTCACCCAGCGCGCAGCGGGACTTCCCGGCGACGGCGTCCGAGCCGCCGTCCGCGCGGCCCTGGCAGCCGGGGCTGAAGACGCCGCTGGCCCTGCTCACCACGCAGGTGCGGCAGGCGGGCAACCTCGGCGTCATCGCCGGTGCCGTCGGGCTGCTGCTCCTGCTGCGCCGCCGCCGGGCCGACGCCGAGCTGGTCGCGCTGGTGACCTCCGTCGTCGGCATCACGGTGATCATGCGGGTCAGCGGCTCGGCGTCGTTCGCCTACAACCCCGAGCGCCTGGCGTACCAGACGATGACGATCCTGGTGGTGCCCCTCGGCATCACCATCGGCTGGGTGCGCGGGCTGCTGCTGCGGGCCGCGCCGTCCGGCGAGCGCCGCCGGTTCGGCGTCCGCCCCGACACCCCGGGCCGGCTGGCCGGCGTGCTGCTCGTGGCCGGCATCGCCCTGGTCTACCTCGACGCGTCGGGGCTGGGCAGCCGCGCCGGCGGCGGCAGCCCGCCCGGCAACCTGTCGCGCGACGGCGAGTACGCCGAGCGGTTCGCCACCACCGACCAGGATCTCACCGCGGCGCGCTGGGTGGTCACCCACACCCGCGACGACGCGATCGTGTTCGCCGACCGGTACGGCGCGCTGACGCTGCAGTTCAGCGAGCAGCGCGACCACCACGGCGTCTTCCCCGACCTGGCGCCCGGCACGCTCGACGCCCGCGCGCTGGTCTTCGCCAGCAGCAGCAACGTGCTCGACGGCCGCGCCCGGGGCACGACGCCCGACAACCAGCTCTCCGCGACGTACGTCTTCCCGACGTCGTTCCTGGACCAGTACAAGGCCGTGGTGTTCGACACCGGATCAGCGAGGGTCTACTCATGACGAGCCACCGGGCCACCGTCGTCATCATCAGCAAGCACGAGCGCTCGCTCGCCGAGACGCTCGACGTGCTGCGCGACCACGAGTCGCGCATCCCCAAGGACGTCGTGGTCGTCGACGCCTCGGACGGCGCGCTCGACGAGCTGATCAGCGGGCACCCCGAGGTGACCTGGGTGCCGTTCACCGCGCCGGCCGGCAGCCGCAAGCAGATCACCATCCCCGAGCAGCGCAACGCCGGCGTCCGCGCGGCGACCGGCGACGTCGTCGTGTTCGTCGACTCCGGGTGCCGCCCGCAGCCGGGCTGGCTCGACACCATCACCGCCCCGCTGCTCGACGGCAGCGAGCAGGTGACCGTCGGCTCGTACCGCAGCACCGAGTCGGGGCCGTACGACCTGCTCGACTTCAGCGACGGCTACGTGCACGAGGCGCCGACCATCAACATGGCCTTCACCAAGGCGGCGTACGAGCGGGTCGGTGGCTTCGACGAGGCGTTCTCGTACGGCTCGGACGTCGACTTCTGCTGGCGGGTGAACGACGCCGGCATGCGCATCCGCCGCATCGAGGCCGCCGCGATCACCGTCGACTGGGGCCGCGGACGCCGCCAGCACAAGCGGTCCTGGTACTACGGCGCCGCCCGCGCCCGGCTCTACCGCAAGCACCCCAGCCGCCTGCGCCAGCTGCCGCAGCGCGACCCGATCATGCTCGTCTACCCCGTGTTCCTGCTCGGGCTGCCCATCACGCTGGTCTTCCCGTTCTACCCGCTGCTGCTGCTGGTGCCGCTGTGGCGCAGCCGCCGCGTGCACCCGGTCCAGACGGTCAGCGACCACCTCTGCTACGGCGCGGGCGCCCTGGCGCAGCTCGTGGGGGTCGCCACGTGAGGCTGATGGTGCTGCCGAAGGACCCGAACCCGTACCAGGAGCTGCTGCACGACGCGCTGCGCGCCGAGGGCGTCGAGCCGGCGTACCTGCCGATGCCCACGCCGTCGCGCTCGCTCAACCTGCTGCTCGTGCCGGTGCAGCTGCTGGTCGCCCGGCTGCGCGGCGTCCGGCTGCTGCACGTGCACTGGGTGTTCGGCCTGACGCTCACCGGCGCCGAGCGCTCGCCGCTGCTGCGCCGGGTGTCGCAGTGGTGGTTCGGCGTGCTGCTGGCCACCTGCCGCGTGCTCGGCGTGCGCGTCGTCTGGACGGCGCACAACGTGCTGCCGCACCAGCAGGTGTTCGACGACGACCGCGCCGCCCGACGGGCGCTGCTGCGCGCGACGAGCCACGTGCTCGTGCACGACGCCCACGTCACCGCCGAGCTGGCCGCGCTCGCCGCGCCCGCTCCCCTGCCGCCGACCACCGTCGTGCCGCACGGGTCGTACGTCGGGCACTACCCGCCGCGCAGCCCGCGGGCCGAGGCGCGGCGCCGGCTGGGGCTGCCCGACGACGCGCGGCTGCTGCTGTTCGTGGGCCGCGTCACGGTCGAGAAGGGCGTCGACGACCTGCTGGAGGCGTTCTCCCGAACCGACTCCGACGTGGTGCTGGTCGTCGCGGGCCTGTGCCCCGACCCGGCCCTGGCCGAGCGGCTGCACCACGCGGCCGCCGCCGACCCGCGCCTGCGGCTCGACCTGCGCCACCTCGCCGACGACGTGCTCGCCGACCACCTGTCGGCCGCCGACGCCGTGGTGCTGCCGTTCCGGCGGGTCACCACCAGCGGCTCGGTGCTGCTCGCCATGGCCTTCGCCGTGCCGGTCGTCGTGCCCGGCGTGCCGCAGCTGGCCGGCCTGCCGGACGCCGCGTGCACCCGCTTCGCCCCTGGCGTCGCCGGGCTCGAGGCGGCGCTGCGCGCCGTCGCCGATGCGCCGTCCGACGCCCTCCAGCGTGCCGGCCGGGCCGGGCTCGAGTGGACCCGCGGCGCCACCTG
>NZ_BAAHBM010000016.1:0-54229 GCF_054776675.1 Angustibacter aerolatus | reverse complement strand
GGCGCCGCCGTCGGCCGGACCCACCGCGGCGGCCGGGCCGGCCACCGCGCCGGTGATGAGCAGGGCACCGACCAGCGCGCGGGCCAGTCGCTGGCTCGGCCCGGCGAGCGGCACGTGCGTCGGCAGGCCGACCCCGCGCACCGCGCTCACCAGCTCGACGAGCACGCAGACCGTGAACTGCAACCAGGCCAGCCAGACCACGACCACCAGGATCTGCAGCAGCCGCTCGAACGACAGCACCCGGCTGAGCACCTCGCGGTCGGGCAGCGACGTCGGCAGGTGCGGCGGCCCGTCGTTCAGCCACCACAGCAGCGCCGGCACCCCGACGACGACCAGCAGCAGCGCGAGGCCGGCCAGCACCGCCCGGCCGCGGCTGCGCTCGGGCTGCGGCCGGGCGGCCGCGATCTCGCGCTGGAACCGCTCCGGCCCGATCTCGCGCGGCGTGCCGTCGTCGGCCCCGTCGACCCCGTCGGCGCGGTCCGGTCCCCCGACCTGGAACTGCGTCTGGCTCATGTCTCCCCCTCGGTCCTGCTCAGCCGATGCCGGTGACGGCGCTCGCCGACGCCGTCGCCGTGATGTCGAAGTCGCGGATGCCGATCAGCGACAGCATCTTCGTCTCGACCGTGCTCCTGGATGCGACGTTCACCGTGAGACCGTCGGCCGACACGGTGACGACGGGCTGCGGGTAGCCGAGCCCGGTCAGGTACGTCGTGGCGCGCGCGGTCGCGGTGCCGCGGTTCAGCACCACCGTGCCCCCCACCCGCAGCGCCTCCTCGTCGATGGCGGTCGCTCCCGCGCGCGCCGCCTGCTCGGTGTCGTCGGCCAGCGTCATCTCGTCGTTCACCCGGTTGCCGCCGTCGATCACCAGCCCGCCCAGGGCGAGCAGCGTCACGGTGAGGCCGAGCACGAACACCGTGACCGCCCCGCGGTCGTCCGGCTCGGTGGCTCGGGCCGCCGCGAGCCGCCGCCGCAGCCCGGTCATCCGGTCGTCCTGCGGTAGACGTCGAGCGGCGCCGTGCTCGTCGCGCGCAGGTCGTGGCTGCCACCCAGGCCAGGGATGCCGAGGTCGCCGTAGCTCACCTTGCAGGTCAGCGTGACGCTCACGGTGCGCAGCTCGTCGGGCGCAACCGGGGCCCAGCTGCCGTTCACCGTCGGCTGCGAGCAGCGGGTGCGGGTCGGCGCGGCGTCGCGCACCGCCGCCTGGGCCGCCGCGACCGCCTCGCCCTGGCTGCGCGCGATGGACGCCGCACGCACCGCGTCGCGCGAGGTGGCCTGCAGCTCGCCGCGCACGTTCACGTACCGACCGCAGGCGACGACCACGAGCAGGAACAGCACCAGCACGGGCGTCATGAGCACCAGCTCGACGGACATCGAGCCGCCGTCGGACGACGTGCGCCGACGGGTCACGGGGTGTCCGCCCGAAACCGCTCGACCGGACCGGTCACCGTGTGGTCGATCCCGAAGGTGAACCGCGGGATCACCTGCTCGGCGTTCGCACGGACGACGAACTGCACGTCCTCGCCACCGTTCACCAGACGCGCCGTCGGCGGGCCGTCGAGCGTGCACAGGCCGTGGCCGATGGTGGCCACGATCGTGCGCGCCCGCGCCTCACCCGCCGCGAGCGACGCCGGCGTGCCGCCGCCGACACGGGCGATCCGCGATCCCTCGCGCGCCGCCGCGGCCGCCACCTGGTTGCCCAGGTACGCGAGGCCGAACTGGACGACGAGGAAGGTGATCAGCATCAGCAGCGGCGTGTACAGCACCAGCTCGACGGACGAGACCCCCTCGTCGTCCCGCGCCCGACCCCGTCCCGGCCAGCCGTGCTGCGGGCTCACGAGAACTCCCGTCAGGGGGTGGTGAGGTCGAGCGTGTTCGCCTTCGTGGTGATCTTGTTCTTGATCGTCAGGCCGATCGCGGCGACGATCCCGACCACGATGACGGTGATCAGCACCCACTCGATCGCGGAGGCGCCGGTGTCGTCGGCCGTCCGCAGCCGGGCCGTGCGGTCGCGCAGCATCATGACCATGAAGCCGAGCGGTGTCAGCGGGTTGAAGTTGTCGAGCATCGTGCGTCCCCTCCCAAGGCAGCATCAACGAAACACCCCTGCGTGCCCGACCTCACGAGGCCATGACGTTCGCGACAGCAGGGTACGTCAGAAACACCAGGAAGCCGACACAGAGCAGCAGCTGGGCCACCAGCATCGACTGCGAGTTCGACTCGGCCTGGCTCTCGAGCGCGGCAAGCTCCTTCGTGCGCATGCTGGTGGCGCGCGCAGCCAGCGAGTCGCGCACCTTCGCGCCGTCCTCGGCCACCAGGCCCAGTGCCGCGGCGAGGTCGCGCAGCTCGTCGACGTCGAGCTCGTCGCCGAGCTCGCCGAGCGCGGCCCAGGGCGTCATGCCCAGCAGCCTGGCCCGCTCGAGCGTGTCGCGGATGCGCAGCATCGCCCACATCGAGCTGATCGAGGACGCCGACTGCAGGGCCTCGGGCACACCGCGGCCGCCCGAGAGGTTCATCGCCACCAGGTCGAGGAACGACCCGAGCGCGTGGGCGAAGTCGCGGCGGCGGGCGGTCGCGCGGCTCTGCAGCTGCAGGGTGGGCAACAGCAGCCCCACGACCGCGCCCACCAGCGCCACGACCAGCGGCACCGTGGCGCTGTAGTCGACGACGAACGAGAGCAGACCGACCACCAGCAGCGGCAGCACGAAGCCGGCGGCGCCAGCCAGCACGCTCTGCGCGACGTGCGCCTCGAACGAGCGGCCGACCATCGCCAGGTCGGCCCGCACCCGCGCCAGCCGCACGTCGTGCTCGGTGAGCCATTTGGCCAGCGGCTGCCCGAGCTGGCGCAGCTGCAGGTTCTCGGTCTCGTGACGTCGGTCGGCCACCAGCGTCTGGTCTCGCCGCTGCCGGCGTCGGTCGGCGTCGAGCCGGGCGACCTGGGCGGCGGCGGCGACCGGGCGATCGACGAGCTGCAGCACGAGCAGCAGGATGCCCAGGCCGCAGAGGGCTCCGGCGAGCATCGCCCCGATCACGCGTCACGCCCCTGACCGACGGAGAGGAACCGTTGCGGCGCCTGCAGGTTGGACAGCCGTCGCAGCCAGAAGAAGCCGGCGGCGAACAGCAGCACGATGAGCGCCAGCACCAGCTGACCGACGAAGGTGCCGTACGGGCGCACGTACCCGGGGTTGAACACCCTGAGCCCGATGACGAAGAGCACCGAGACGGCGCTCACGATCTGCACGCTGCGCCGGGTGCTGGCCCGGCCGGAGGCGATGCGTCGGCGCATGTCGAGGTCGGCCCGCACCGAGTCGGCCAGCGAGCCGAGCACCTGACGCAGACCAGGCCCGCGCAGCCGCGAGTTCAGCACCAGCGCGGCGACGATGAGGTCGGCGCTCGGGTCGTCCATGTCGTCGGCGAACCGGCCCAGCGCGGTCGGCAGGGGCGTCCGCACCCGCAGCCGGTCGGCGAGTGCGATGAGCGGCGCCGAGACCGAGGGCGCCGCGGCGTAGGCGGTGGCGGGGATCGCCTGCTCGAGCCCGACGGCGCCGGCGATGGTGTCGCGCAACGACTCCGTCCACGTCGCCAGGCCCTCGAGCCGCTCCATCGCCCGCTTCTCGGCCCGCGCGCCGCCGAACAGCGCCGGCCAGAACAGCACCAGCAGACCCGACCCGATCGCCACCGCGATCCACCGGGTGACCAGGAGCACGACCAGCCCCACGCCGATGGCCGTCAACGTCAGCCGACCGATGCGGGTGGCGACCTCACGGAGGTCGACCTGCTGCGCCTTGGGTTCCGGAGCGGTCGGCGTGAGCGCACGCACCAGGAGCAGCAAGGCCGCACCCACCACGGCCCCGCAGAGGGTGATGAGGACGACGTCGACGGACGGCAGCACCAGCAGGTTCACGAGACCAGCCCCCCGGTGGCCAGGCCGACGGAGTACCCGACGCGCTCGAGGTCCTCGGCGCACGAGATCGGCGCGGCCGGGACCGCGACGCCGTCCGGCCCGGCGGCGAACACCTCGCTCGACAGCACCCGGCCGTCGACGCCGTTGATCTCGCGGATGCTCGACACGAACCGCCGCAGCCGGCCGCCCTGCGCGAAGTCGTTCTGCTTCTCGCAGAAGACGACGAAGTCGATGGCGCCGGCGATCAGCATCATCGTGGCCTCGACCGGCAGCCGCTCGACCGACTGGATGGCGTACGTCGAGATGCGGTTGAACACCTCCATCGAGCTGTTCGCGTGGATCGTCGACAGCGAGCCGTCGTTGCCCTGGCTCATCGCGTTCAGCATGGTGACGATCTCGTCGCCGAGCACCTCGCCGACGATGACCCGGCTCGGGTTCATGCGCAGCGAGCGGCGCACCAGGTCGGCCATCGAGATGTAGCCGAGGCCCTCGGAGTTCGGCAGCCGCTCCTCGAACGCCACGACGTTCGGGTGCAGGTCCTCGAACTCGCCCAGGCCCAGCTCGAGCGCCCGCTCGACGGTGATGATGCGCTCGTGCGACGGGATCTCGTTGGCCAGCGCGCGCAGCAGCGTCGTCTTCCCGGCGTTCGTGGCGCCGGCGATCATGATGTTCTTGCGGGCAGCGACCGCCGCCGACAGGAACGCCGCGATCTCCGGCGTCACCGAGCCGTAGCCCACCAGCTCGTCGAGGAACACCTTGCCGAGCCGCGCGCGGCGGATCGAGATCGACGGCCGCGACACCACGCCCATCACCGCCGACATGCGGCTGCCGTCGGGCAGGCGGATGTCGAGCTGCGGGTTGGCCGAGTCGAACGGGCGCGAGGTCAGGCCGCTGTACGAGCCGAGCACCTGCACCAGCTCGACCAGCTCGTCGTCGGTGTCGGCGATCGGCGCCACCATCTGCTCGCGGCCGTCGGCGTAGGAGACGAACACCCGGTCGCACCCGTTGATGTCGATGTTCTCGACCTCGGGGTCGTCGAGCAGCGGCTGCAGGCGGCCGACGCCGAAGAGCGCGGCGTGCACGCCCTCGGCGATGTCCTCCTCGTCCTCCGGCAGCAGCGGGCTGCGGCCGGCGGTGAGCTCCTCGCGGGCGACCGTCTCGAGCACCCGGCCGATGACGGCGCGGGCGAACTGCCGCTCGTCCTCGGCGGTCATCGGCGGCAGCGCGGCCGCGGCGTCCTCACGGCGCTGCTGGGCGAGGACGTCGGCGACCTCCTCGCGCACGCGGCGCACGAGCGACTGGTCCACCTGGTGGCTCCCTCTGGCTGGTCGGTGTCGGGTGCTGCGTCGTGGAAGGCGGTGCGGGACTAGGCGGCGCGGCGGTCGTGCACGAGGGCCTCGACGGCGGGCACCAGGCCGCGCACCGAGCGCACGAGCAGGCTGCGACCCGCGCGGTGGCTCCAGTTGCCGCCCAGGGCCTCGGCGCCCTTCTCGTCGTGCGCCACGGCGCCGAGCACCGAGACGCCGAGCCGCTCGGCCTCGAGCAGGCGCTGCAGGTCGGCGGCGCTGCGCGAGGCGTTCGGCGGCGCGACGACCACGACACCGGTCGGGACGGCGCCGGCCTCGCCCAGCCGCAGCACCGACGACAGCCCCCGCAGCCGCTCGCGCAGCTGCGCGAACTCGGCCGGGCCGGGGCGGGTCACGAGGAGCACCGCGTCGGCCTTCGCCAGCACCGGCATGGTCGGCGAGCCGGGCACGACGCGACCGCAGTCGGCCACCACGTCGTCCGGCCAGCGCGCGAAGGCGTCGGCGAGCGCGGGCCACACCGGCCCGAGGCCGGTCACCTGCTCGGGCCCGGCGAACCCGGCGACGACGGGCAGCCCGCCGAGCAGCACGTGCGAGTGCGCGTCGAGCCGGGCGCTCGAGCCGGCCCGGCGCACGGCGGCACCGAGCGACAGCACGCTCCGGTCGGGGTCGATCGGGTCGCCCTGCTCGTCGCGGTAGCGCCACAGCAGGTCGCTGCCCGCGGGGTCGACGTCGACCAGCACCGCGGTCGAGGGCCACAGCGCGGCCAGGCCCACCGAGAGGGTGGTGACGCCGGGCGACCCCTTCGCCGAGCAGAGCGCGATCAGCGCCATCAGCTGCCGGTCCCGGTGGTGGCGCCGCGCTCCACGAGCACCAGGGCGATCGCGTCCTGCGCTGCAGCCTGGGCCACGAGGGTCGCGGCGCTCGACGCGACCACGAGGGTCGCGGCCTGGTCGTTCGACGACGACGCCGGCGCACCGGTGAGCCCGCCCCCGCCGGCCTGCTGCTGGGTGGTGCTGCTGACGGTCGCGCGGGCGACGAGCACCTTGCTCGGACCCTGCGCGGGCACCGACAGCACCTGCACGACGTCGCCGGGCTGCAGGCCGCTCACCGGCACCCGCCCGGTCTTCAGCGGGACGCCGAGCGCGACCGTGCCGGTCTGCAGGAAGCCCTGCGTCGAGATCATGCTCGGGTCGAGCAGCTGCCCCTGCCGCACGCCCTCGCTGGCGTACTTGCCCACGAGCTGGCTGGCGTCGCGCGCCGGCAGCGTCTGGATGCCCTCGCTGGCGATGCGCGCCACCGCGAGGTCATCCTCGGTGAGCTGCTTGCCCACCGGGATGTCAGCCCGGGCGACGAGCACCGGCACCCGCGAGTCGACGCGCAGCGCCAGCAGGCCGGCGACGGCGGCGCCGCCGAGGATCAGCAGGACCGCGAGCGCCGCCATGACCGGACGCCGCTGGCGGGGCGGGGCCGGCAGGCGGTCGCCGGACTGCCGCGCGGGACGGGTCGCCCGGGCCTCCCGCTCGCGCTGGCGGTCGACCGGCGCGGTGTCGGGCTGCTTGCTCAGGCTGGTGCTCATCGGTCCTCGCTGGTCGTCCGGGTCGCTGGCGCTGTGCGCACGGCGCGAGGGGACGGTGGGAGCGCACCCCGGCTGGGGAGGCGCGCCGCCGGGTCCCCCCACGGCCGGTCACCTACGGCGGGAGTGTAGACCGTCGCGCCGACGACGAGGCAGGGCCGGACGCGTGCACCCCCCGGACGCCGGGCGACGCGCCGTCCGGCAGCGGTTGACGCTCCCCCGGCTCGGTGGCACGCTCGTGCCGTCACCGAGCCACGCGCCGTCCTCGTCAGAGGGGGCCGGGGTAGTGGTGGGGGGCAGGACCACATCGGGTACCACTAGGGGAGGAACACCATGGCTGGAGCCAACGGTTCGGGCGGCGTGCACGTCGAGCACGAGTCCCTCAGGACGCAGGCGACGAAGCTCGCCGAGACCAAGAACGAGATCGAGCAGGTGCTCGCGCGCTGCCAGGCGCAGATCCAGGAGCTCATCACGAGCGGCTTCGTCACCGACAGCGCGTCGGCCAGCTTCGGCGACGCCCACGACCGGTGGAACACCGCGGCGAAGAACTGCATCGCCGAGCTCGACACGATGGGCACCTACCTGGGCAAGGCCAGCGAGGCGTTCGCCAGCGTCGACTCGCAGTTCACCGTCAAGCTCTGACACCAGCGCTCGACACGGAGCCCCCGGCCACGCGGCCGGGGGCTTCGTCGTCCGGCCGTCGCACACCAGCAGGGGGACCCTCGTGACCACCACCCACCCGCGCCGCGCCGCCACGGCGTCCGCGCTGCTCCTGGCGCTCGGCGCCCTGGCCGCCTGCTCCGGCGGCGACGACGACGCCCCGACGACCGCCACGTCGTCGTCCGCGTCGCCCAGCGCGTCGAGCGCCGCGTCGGCCGGCGCCAGCCCGTCGCCCAGCGGCTCGGCCACTCCGAGCACGCCGGTCGACACGTCGAGCAACGGCGCGTCGCAGGCCGGCGTGAGCGTGCAGGACGCCAGCCAGGTCGTCGCCAGCACCACGAAGCCGTACGTCAGCCCGTACTCGCAGGGCAGCGTGAAGATCGGCCTGCTGCCGCTGCAGAAGCGCGGCAAGCTCATGGTGCTGACCATGGTGCTGACGCCGACCATCGAGCCCGGCGGCCAGCGGCAGACCGCCAGCCTGTTCGACGTGTTCAACCAGCACGTCATCACCCCGACGCTCGTCGACCCCGTGAACCTGAAGCAGTACCGCGTCGTCTCCGGCTACTCCGCCCTGCAGTCGGACCCCACCGGGGTGTCGGCCAGCAGCGGCCAGCCGATGTTCGCGTACGCCGTCTTCGCGGCGCCGCAGGACCCGATCGACGCGATCGACGTGCAGGTCGCCGACAGCCTGCCGCGCTTCACCGACGTGCCGATCCGATGAGCCGCTCCCCCGCCGCCGCGGCGCTCGCCGCCGTCGCCGCGCTGACCGCGGGCCTGTGCACCGCCGCGCCGGCCCGCGCCGCCGACGCCGGGCCCGACCTCCCCGTCGTCAGCGACCTCGCCGTCGCCGAGTCGGTCCGCTCGATCGCGGTCGACCAGGTGTACCCGATCCGCCTCGGCGAGGCCGTGAGCTCGCTGCAGCAGACGGTGCGCGAGGGCCCCGACACCGTGGTGCGGTTGAACTCCGACATCCTCTTCGCGTTCGGCAAGGCGACCATCGCCCCGGCGGCGAAGCAGCGCCTGGGCACCCTGCTCGCCCCGGTGCCGCGCAGGGCCCGGCTGACCGTGGCCGGGTACACCGACTCGATCGGCTCGACGTCGAGCAACCTGCGGTTGTCGCAGCAGCGCGCGAAGGCCGTCGCCGCCGTCGTCCGCGCCGCCCGGCCCGACCTGCGGCTGACCGTGCGCGGCTACGGCGAGGCCGATCCCGTCACCCCGAACACCAGCGGCGGCAAGGACGACCCCGGGGCGCGCGCGAAGAACCGCCGCGTCGAGCTGCAGTACCGCCGCTGAGCGCGGGTCGGACCGGCTAGAGCACCAGGGCGGGCTCCACCCAGGGCACCTGCACGAGCACCGGGTCGCCACCGGTGCCGGCGAGCAGACCGCGGCCCGGGACGACGCGCGGCGAGACCATGCTGCGGGTCAGCCGCACGCCGACCGTCTCGCCCTCGACGATGCTCTGCGGCGACAGCAGCAGCCCCTGCCGGCCGCGCCGCGCCTCGTACATCCAGCCGCTGAGCCCGGAGCCGAGGTCGGTGTTCAGCCCGGCGACGACCACGCCCCACGCCTTGTCGCGCGCCTGCCGCACCAGGGCCTGCATGCCGGGCGCGAGCTCGCCCTCGCGCAGCGTCTCGGCGTCGTCGACCAGCACCAGCGCGCCCTCGGGCAGCGCACGCAGCCGCTCGACCAGGGCGTCCAGCTGGCCGGTGACCCCGACGACCGCGTCGTCGCCGAGCTCGGTCGCGAGCACGGACGGGCGCGGGCAGACCGCCAGCAGCGGCTGCCCCCGGTGCTGCGCGGCGCGGGCGAGCCAGCGCAGCGCGACGGTGCGCCCCGACCGCGGCGGGCCGGACACCATGGCCACCGGTGAGGCCCCCAGGTCGAGGCCGAGCAGGTCGAGCTCGTCGCCGCCGATGCCGAACGGCGCGAACAGCTGCGGCTGCGTCGACAGGTCGGTGCCGTCGAGCGCGTCGGCGGCGTCGACCTGTGCCGGCAGCGCACCGAGCCGGAAGGGCCGCAGCGCACGCGGCAGGTCGCGGTCGCGCTCGGCGACCTCGGCCGCCACCCGTCGCACGGCGGCGCTCTGCCCGGCGCCCGACACGTCGGCGTCGAGCACCGCCACCTGCACCTCGGTGCCCGAGTCGCCCCACAGCGCGCGGCCGTCGGGCACGTGCTCGGGCACCTGCTTGCGGGTCAGCCCGCTGAGCATGTAGTCCTGCTTGTCGGGCAGCCGCATCACGAGCTTGCGGTCGACCAGCGTCGACATCCGGCCCGACAGCAGCGAGCGGTCGCCGGCCAGCACGATGTGCAGCCCGGCCGAGGCGCCCTCGCGCAGCAGCCGCTGCACGTCGTCCTCGAGCCGGCCGTTGTCGACCTCGCCCAGCGAGGAGGAGAAGCCCTCCCAGCGGTCGAGCACGAACAGCAGGTACGGCAGCCGGTCGTCGGGTGCGGACGCCGCCCGCTGCTCCCCGACGTCGGCGAACCCGCCCTGACCGAGCAGCTCCTGCCGGCGCGCCACCTCGTCCGACAGCCGCTGCAGCAGCCGGTCGGCGCGGTCGGGCTGCGTCCGTTGCACGACGGCACCGGTGTGCGGCAGCTCGGCGAGCGGCAGCAGCGCGCCGTTGCCGCAGTCGAGCGCGTAGACGTGCACGTCGCGCGCCGGCACCTGTCGCGCGACCTGCGTCACGAGGGTGCGCAGCATCGTCGAGCGTCCGACCCGGGGGCCGCCCACGACGTAGAGGTGGCTGTCGCGCCCGAGCTGGAACGTCGACGACAGCTGCGCCTGCCGGTCGGGGTGGTCCTCGACCGCCCAGCGGACGGCGGGCGGCCGGCCGTCGCCCACGAGGGCCTCGGCCACGACGGCCTCGGGCAGGTCGGCGGCGACCACCGACTCGGCGAGCGCCGGCAGCCACGGGCTGTGCTGGCGCGGCACCCCGGCCTTCGCGTTCGCCTCGGTGATCGCCTCGACGAGCACCGACAGGTCGGTGTCGCCGTCGTCGGTCTGGGTGCCCTGGGGGCGGGGACGGCCGGGCGCCGGCTGCCCCACGACCGACCACGGCAGCGGCCAGGCCAGCGGCGCGTCGCTCACCTGGACGTCGGTGCTGCCCGGCCGCGCGCCGCCGACCCGCCCGGCCTGGAACGGCATCAGGCTCGCGTGCCCGGTGCGGACGTACCCGCGGCCCGGCGTCGACTGCGAGATGTGCCCGGCGTCCGGGGCGTCGATGACGTCGCGCGACTCGCCCTCGTCGGTGACGCGCAGGGAGATCCGCAGGTTGGTGTTGGCGCGGATGTCGGCCGACACCACGCCGGACGGTCGCTGCGTGGCGAGGATCAGGTGGATGCCGAGCGAGCGGCCGCGCTGGGCGATCGAGACGAGCCCCTCGACGAAGTCGGGCACGTCGCGCACCATGCTCGCGAACTCGTCGATCACCAGCAGCAGGCGCGGCATCGCGGGCAGCGTGGCGTCGCGTGCCTGCATCGCCCAGTAGTCCTCGAGGTCCTTGGCGCCGGGCACCGCCAGCTGCCGCTCGCGCCGGTGCAGCTCGGCGCCGAGCGAGGTGAGGGCGCGGCCGACGAGGTGCTCGTCGAGGTCGGTGACCATGCCGACGGTGTGCGGCAGGTGGTTGCAGTCCTTGAAGGCCGAGCCGCCCTTGTAGTCGACCAGCACGAACGTCAGCTCGTCGGGCCGGTTGGCGATCGCCAGCGACGCCACGATCGTCTGCAGCAGCTCGGACTTGCCGGAGCCGGTGGTGCCGGCGATCAGCGCGTGCGGCCCGTCGCGGCGCAGGTCGAAGCGGAACACGCCGTCGTACCCGAGACCGATCGGCACGTCGGTGGTGCGCCCGTGCTCCCACCGCTCGAGCACCCCCTGCGGCGTCGGCGGCTCGAGACCGACGCAGTCCAGCAGCCGCGCGGACGTCGGGATGGCCGAGTCCTCGGCGTCCGGCGTGGTGTCGCGCAGCGGGGCGAGGGCGCGGGCGACCCGCTCGGCCCACGCCGGCTCGACCAGGTCGGGGCGCACGTCGGGGACGTCGTCGGCGAGCGTGCGCCGCAGGGTGACCCGGCCGTCGACGCAGTCGATCACCCCGCGGCACTCCTCGGGCAGCTGCCGCACCTCGTCGTCGAGGCAGAGCACGTGCACGCCGACGCCGGGCCCGTCGCGCAGCAGCTGCACGACCCCGGGCAGCGCGCGCAGCCGGCGGGCGCCGTCGAGCACCACCACGAGGTCGGGCGCGGGCGGGCGCCAGGTGGCCGCCGAGGCGGTGTTCGGTCGTTCCTCGAGCCGCCGCGCCACCAGCTGGGTGAGCTCGCCGAGCCGCCGGCCGACCGACTCCTGCTCGGTGCCGACCATCGCACCGACCCGCTCGCCGTCGACCCGCGCGTGCGGCAGCCAGCGCACCCAACCCCAGCGGTCCTCGGCGGCGGTGTCGGTGAGCAGCACGAGCTGCACGTCGCGCGGGCTCTGCAGCACCGCGGTCTGGGCGATGAGCCAGCGGGCCAGCGCGTCCCGCGTCTCGGGCAGCCCGGCGAGGCCGAGCACGCCCAGCTGCTTGAGGTCGAGCCCTGCCGGCACCTCGCGCAGCGTCCGCGGGGGTGGTGGCTCGTCGCTGCTGCCGAGCGACGCGGGCTGCTTGACGGTGAGCTGCGAGGGCAGGTCGGCCAGCCCGAGCCGCCACACGAGGTGGTCGGGGTCGGACCGGCGCCGCTCCCAGAGCCGCCGCCCGGGAGCCAGCGCGGTGAGCAGCACCTCGGCGGGGTCGGGGCCGAGCGCCCTGCGGTCGTCGCGCTCGGCGAGCAGCCCGCGCTCGATGCGCCCCTCGACGTCGGCCAGGTCCTGCTCGTACTGCGCCACCTTCTCTTTGTGGTCCCTCGCGCCCGACCGGCGCTGGCTCACGTAGTTGGCGACGGCCATCAGCGGCGTCATGAACGCCATGAACAGGAACCGCGGGTTCACCAGCAGCGCCATCGGGATCGCCATGGCCATCGGCGCAAGCACCATCACCCAGGGCATCGGGCGCTTCGCCAGCGCCCCGGGGTCCTTCGGCAGCGTGAACACGCGCTCGCGCGGTGGCGGCAGCAGCCGCGGCGGGCGGTTCACGTCGACGCCGAGGTCGGCGGCCGACGGCCCGGCGTCCGCGCCCTCGACGCCCGGGTCGACCACCTGCAGCACGGTGTCGCCGGCGACCAGCAGCTCACCGGCCGGCCAGCGGGTCGGCCCGTCGAGCTCGACGCCCTCGAGCCGGGCGGTCAGGCCGGGCGCCGCCGTGACCTCCACGCCGCCCTGCGGCTGCACGACGACCCGCAGCGCGTCCGGCGGCAGCAGCACGTCCGGCAGGCTCAGACCCGGTGCGCCGCAGCCGATCCAGGTCTCGCCGATGCCCACGCGGTGCACCCGCCCGGCGCCGAGACCGCCCACCACGCGCACCTCCGCGACACCCGAGGGCTCACCCGGCGGCACGGCCGGCGCGTGCAGCGACACCACGCTGCCCGGCCGCACGCCGGCGTCGCGCAGGTCGTCCGTCGGGTCGACCGGGCGCCCGTCGACGTAGACGCCGACGCGGGCGGCGAACGACGGGTGCAGCTGCTCGCCGAGCACCCCGAGCCAGGCCGGCACCAGCGCCTCGACGGCATCGGACGGCGCGGCGTCGACCAGCACCGGCACGGAGCGCCCGCTCCGACCGTCCGCCACCGTCACGCTGAAGCGCACGTCACCCTCCCCTGCTCGGTCCCCGGCACAGTATGGACCGCCCCACCGACACGGGTCCGGCGTCCGGCCGAGGTGCGAGCAGCGGTTGCTGCAGCGGCCCGATGATCGACCACTGCTCGCATCTCGGCAGGGGTCGCCCTAGAGTGTCGGGCGGGAGCTCGAGTCGACCGTGGGGGGACCACATGAGGCCAGACGAGCCGCAGCACGCCGAACCGCAGGCGCTCACCGCCGCCCGCGACCGGTTCGACGACCTCGCGGCGCAGTTCGACAACACCAAGCAGCCGCTGCAGCGGCACGAGCGGTCGATCGTCGACGGCGCCGGCCAGTTCAGCGGGGACGTCGGCGACGGGGCGCTGGCGTTCATGCTGTCGTGGCAGACGGTGTTCGACGTCGCGTCCGACTCGGCCGGCCTGATCGCCGGCAACATCGGGGCCTACACCCTCGACCTGGAGGCCGTCGACAAGGACCTGACGGTCACCATCCAGCTCTAGCACCAGCAGCCGGCTCTCGAGGTGGGGGGAACACCATGGGGCACTTCACGATCGACGTCGACGTCGACCAGCTCGCGTCCGCGCAGAGCGGGTTCACGACGCTCGGCCAGCACCTGACCACGCACTCCGAGCAGGTGTCGTCGACGCCCGGCGAGATCGGCACGGCCTGGACCGGTACCGCCGCCACGGCGGTGAAGTCGGAGATGACCGGGCTGGGCGACAAGACCAAGCAGTTCGCGCCGAAGTTCACCGAGGCGGCCGAGGCCATCGGCACGTTCGTCACCGCGGTGCACACGTGCCAGTCGACGATCGACACGCTGAACCGGCAGTGGGACCAGTACAACCAGGACTGCACCGACGCGATCAACCGCGCCAAGACCCAGCACGACACCACGGTCGGCGGGCTGGACGACGGCGACACCGCCGGCAAGCAGACCGCCGACTCCGACCTCGGGGTGGCCCGCGGCAGGGCCGCCGATGCGCTGCGCTACCAGCTGCAGGGCCTGCAGTACGGCTACACCGAGGCGGTCTCGACGCTGCGGACGGCGGCGAAGGCGCTCGGTGACGCGCTCGAGGGCGCCGTCGTGCTCGCCGTCCCCGACGAGACGGTGCGCGACTACAAGGCGGGCGGGGACGTGAGCGGCCTGCTGTCGAGCCTGCGCCGGGCCGGCGTCGACGCGCTCGGCGACGAGCTGCACCTGCCGCACGACAAGCAGTCGCAGGCCGACGGCGCCGACGCGGCCGAGGCGTTCAACGACTTCGCCGACACCGGGCCGCACACCGACGCCGAGCTGCAGGCGATGCTCGACCGGTTCCACATCAGCGACGAGGCGTTCCGTCAGGGGTTCCTCGACGACCTCGACCCGCAGGCGCTGGTGTTCCTGCAGCGCGTCGCCCACATGGGCGCGTCGAGCGAGGGCAACGCGAAGAAGTACGGCGAGGTCATCACCGCCATCTCGCAGATGATGGCGCAGGGCTCGAACGTCGCCACGCAGGGCACGTACCCGGTGCGGCACGACTTCTACGACGACTGGCAGCAGGCCGCCCAGGACATGGACGTGACGGACTCCGGCGAGGCCGAGCTGTTCATCGCCGAGGTGCTGCAGGCCGGGCAGGGCGACCCGGCCACCTGGGACTCCGCGCTCGCGACGCAGATCGCCCGCGACACGATCGCCTTCGAGCGCCGCAAGACCGAGGAGTCGGGTGGCACGTTCACCTGGGGCGACATCCTCCGCGGCGGGTACGACGTCATGCCCACGCAGGCCGCGCGCGACATCACGCCGAACGCGGGCCAGGCCGACGCGCTGCAGCTGGTCTTCGACGCGCTGGGCAAGGACCCCGTCGCCGCCCAGGACACGCTGCTCGACAGCGACGGCGGTGTCGACCACGACCTGCTGCACTACCTGTACGGCGGGCGCAGCGCGGGCGGCAACGCCTACACGTGGGGCGACGCGCTGGGCGGCACGCTCGAGGCGGCGACGTCGTACGTCGGGCCGGGCGGCGAGGGCACGCGCAACTACGACTCGGCCGACATCGTGCAGGACATGGTGCACTGGTACGGCACCCACCCCGATCGCTACCCGATCACGATGGACCAGCACGTCGTCGACATCCTGAGCCATCACATCCAGGCGGTGAACTACGCCGGCAGCGGCGCCGAGGGGCCGGTCAGCGGCAACCACGCGGACGGGCTGCTCGAGTACCAGCGGATCGCGCTGGCGAACCTGGACAAGGGCGATCTGGCGAACCTGCTGAAGAACGTGTTCGGCGAGGACTACTACGCGCAGCACGGCGAGCACGCCGACCCCAGCAAGGGCTTCCCGATGTACCAGCAGCTGTCCGCAGCCCAGCAGGCCGCGTTCCGCCGCGACTTCCTGGAGATCACCGGCGCCGACCCGTTCGACCAGGGCCGGCTCGAGGCGCTGGCGCACCAGCAGGGCTCGGCGCAGAACGACATGGCGCTGAACCTGCGCGACGCGTTGAAGGCCCAGGGCGCCAGCGCCGACCAGGCGGACGCCGACGCGAAGGCGGCCTTCGACTTCGTGCTCGGGCTCGGCATCGACCAGCTGCCGATGGACAAGCTCGGCGGGCCGGCAGGGTCGCTCGGTGGCGCCGCGATCGACGCCATCAAGGACGGCGCGCTGAACGCGATCTTCCCCGACCACGACTACGAGGGGCAGGCGAACAGCGAGGGCCTGTCGGTGCAGGAGTACCTGCGCCGGCTCACCCCGCTGCAGTACGTCGGCCAGCTCGAGGAGGCCGGGATGCTCGACGGGCCGAACAGCCCCGACGCGTGGGCGCAGGCGCACCCCGACGAGGCGTCGTTCATGCGCGACGGGCAGATGGTCGACCTCGCCGACCTCTACGCCCACCGCGCCGACCGGCCCGACCAGTGGAACGACTTCCTGTACTACTACCAGGAGCACGGGCAGTCGGCGCTGAACGACCTCGACCTCACCGAGCAGTTCGAGCTGGGCTTCCTCACCTCCGACGACACGCACTCCGGGAGCGGCGGCTGATGCGGCGGGGCGCGCGCCACGCCCGGGCCGCCGTCGTCGCCACGGCGCTGCTGCTGGGCGCGAGCGCCTGCACGGGTGACTCGCCGTCGCCGTCCGCGACCGACACCTCGTCGACCGCACCCGCGTCCGGGGCGCCGTCCGGCGACGCACCCGCGGACGCCGCGCCCGCCGTCACCGGCCCCGGTGGGCGCTGGACGGCGAGCGGCCCCGGGCGGTCGAGCGGCCCGAATTGCGTGTCGGTCACCCGGCGCGGCGAGTCGGTGCACGTGACGGTGCCCGCCGGGCTCACCCAGCAGGACGAGGGCCCGGTGCCGCTGGCCGCCCTGCGGTACCAGGCGATCGACCGCGGGGCGAGCCTGCGGCAGGTGGCGCTCTACGCCTGGACGCAGGACGACGACAGCGCCACCACGGTGACCCGGCGGATGGCCGTCTGGTTCGACGGCGAGACGCAGACCGGCATCGACGACATCGGCAGCACGACGGTGCAGGCGTCCGACGACGTGGCCGGCGCCAGCAGCCTGTACGCCGTGCAGCAGCAGGTCGCAGGGTCGGGCGGCCTGCCGCACGCGGTCTCCGTCGTCACCCTGCTGAGCGGGGCGGAGCGCTTCGGCGTCGCCACGCTCACCCGCCGCGACGCGGACGGTGAGGCAGCCCGGCACGCGATCGAGCGCTCGTTCGCCCCCGGCCCCTGCCCCTGATCCCTGCCGAGCCGTTGGGGTCAGTCGGCGGCGACGCGCTCGATCACGAGCGGCAGCAGGTCGGGCCGCGACCCCTCGGGTGCGATGAACACGCTCTCCTGCAACGCCTCCAGCGCCCGCTCGAAGCGGTCGGGCTCGTCGGTGTGCAGCGACATGAGCGGGTCGCCGCCGCGCACCGTCGCGCCGGGCTTGGCGTGCAGCTCGACGCCCGCGCCCGCCTGCACCGGCTCGCCCTGCCGCGCGCGACCCGCACCCAGCCGCCAGGCCGCCAGGCCCACGCCGTACGCGTCGAGCGAGGTGCGCACGCCGTCGGCCTCGGCGCGCACCACGTGCGTCTCGCGGGCGGTGGGCAGCGGCGCGTCGGGGTCGCCGCCCTGGGCCTGCAGCATGCGGCGCCAGGCGTCCATGGCCGAGCCGTCGCGCAGCCGGTCAGCGGGGTCGACGCCGGTGACGCCGGCCGCGGCGAGCATCTCGCGGGCCAGCGCCAGCGTGAGCTCGACGACGTCGGGCGGGCCGCCGCCGGCCAGCACCTCGACCGACTCGCGCACCTCCAGCGCGTTCCCGGCCGTCAGCCCGAGCGGCGTCTGCATGTTCGTCAGCAGGGCGACGGTGGTGACGCCCGAGTCGGTGCCGAGCTCGACCATCGTGCGGGCCAGCTCGCGGGCGTCGTCCTCGGTCTTCATGAACGCACCGGAGCCGACCTTCACGTCGAGCACCAGCGCGCCGGTGCCCTCGGCGATCTTCTTGCTCATGATCGAGCTGGCGATGAGCGGGATCGCCTCGACGGTGCCGGTGACGTCCCGCAGCGCGTAGAGCTTCTTGTCGGCCGGGGCCAGCCCCGAGCCCGCGGCGCAGATCACCGCGCCGACGTCGTCGAGCTGACGCAGCATCTCCTCGTTCGACAGCGCCGCCCGCCAGCCGCGCACCGACTCGAGCTTGTCGAGGGTGCCGCCGGTGTGCCCGAGCCCGCGCCCCGACAGCTGCGGGACGGCGACGCCGCAGGCCGCCACGAGCGGGGCGAGCGGCAGGGTGATCTTGTCGCCGACGCCGCCGGTGGAGTGCTTGTCGGCGGTCGGCCGCGACAGCCCGGAGAAGTCCATCCGCTCGCCGGTGCGGATCATCGCGTGCGTCCACCGGGCGATCTCGGCACGGTCCATGCCGTTCAGCAGGATCGCCATCGCCAGCGCCGACATCTGCTCGTCGGCGACGACGCCGCGCGTGTAGGCGTCGACCACCCAGTCGACCTGCGCGTCGCTCAGCCGCCCGCCGTCCCGCTTGGCACGGATCACGTCGACGGCGTCGTGGGGCTCGCTCATCCCCCGATCCTGGCCCACCGCAACGGATCGGCCAAACCCCGTTCGCCCCCGGCGCAACCGCGTGCTGGGGACCGCCGAGATGCGAGTAGCGGTTCACCGAGCAGCGCTCAGGTGAACCGCTACTCGCATCTCGGCAGTGTTCAGGCGGTGAGGTCGTCCGGGCCGAACGCGTCGGGCAGCAGCTCGCGCAGCGGCCGCACACCGGTCGTCGTGTCGATCGCGCAGTCGGGGCCACCGTGCTCCCACAGCAGCTGGCGGCAGCGGCCGCAGGCCATCAGCAGCCGGCCCTGCCCGTCGACGCACGAGACGGCGACCAGCCGGCCGCCGCCGGTGCGCACCAGGTCGCTCACCATGCCGCACTCGGCACACAGCGCGACGCCGTACGCCGCGTTCTCGACGTTGCAGCCGCTCACGACGCGGCCGTCGTCGACGAGGCCGGCGACGCCGACCGGGTAGCGGGAGTACGGCGCGTACGCCCGCCCCATCGCCTCGACGGCGAGCGCACGCAGCGCCTCCCAGTCGACGTCCTGGGCACCGGTGCCGTCGGTCATCAGTGGTCCTCACCGCGTCGGTAGACGACGCCGTCGGCCTTCGGCGGTCGCAGGTTCTGCGACGACACCACCAGCACCACGAGCGTCACGATGTACGGCGTGATGGTGGTGACCTCATTGGGCAGCGCGTCGAGGCCGAAGTAGCCCAGCAGCAGCGCGACGCCGGCCCCGAGGAAGACGGCGCCGGCCACCCGGCGTCCGCGCCACACCCAGTAGGCACCGAGCGCGAGCACCACGACGCCGGCCAGCAGGAACAGCGCCAGCACGGCGAGCGAGTCCTGCGAGCGCAGCCGGATCGCGTCGGCGTACCCGAACAGGGCCGCGCCGCCGAAGAGTCCGCCCGGCCGCCAGTTGCCGAAGATCATCGCGGCGAGACCGATGTAGCCGCGGCCGCCGGTCTGGCCCTCGCGGTACAGCCCGCCGAAGAGCACCAGGAACAACCCGCCCATGCCGGCGAGCGCACCGCTGCTGATCACCGCGGCGTACTTCATCCGCAGCACCGGCACGCCCAGCGACTCGGCGGCCCACGGGTTCTCGCCGGCCGAGCGCAGCCGCAGGCCGAACGCGGTGCGCCACAGCACGAACGCGACCAGCGGGAAGAGCAGCACGCCGATGATCTCGAAGACGTTGACGTCGAGGAGCAGGCCGCGCAGGAGCCCGGCGACGTCCGACAGCAGGACGACGTGGGTGCTCTCCAGCCTGCCGAGCAGGTCGGGGCCGCTGGCCAGCACCGGCACGTCGAACGACGGCACGCCGCCCTTCACGGCGGGCGACTGGGTGGGCCCGCCGCCCTTGACGCCGGCGTAGCTGAGCTCCGACAGGAACCGCGCGGCGCCGCTGGCCAGCAGGTTGATGGCCACCCCGCTGACGATGTGGTCGACGCCGAAGGTGACCGTCGCGACGGCGTGCAGCAGGCCGCCGAGCACGCCACCGGCCAGCGCACCGACGAGCGCGGCCCACGGACCCCACTGGTAGCCGGCGAACCCGGCGCCCCAGGTGCCGAGGATCATCATGCCCTCGAGGCCGATGTTCACCACGCCCGCCCGCTCGCAGACCAGCCCGCCGAGACCGGCCATGGCGATCGGCAGCATCAGGGCGAGCATCGCCCGCGCGGTACCCGAGTTCGTGAGCACCTGCTCCCCCGACACCTGCCGGGTGATCGCCAGCACGACGAGGCCGGCGAGCGCGATCAGCAGGTAGCGGCGCCAGTGCGAGGTGCGAGCGGTCTGCGCGGCGGGGGTGCTGGTCGCGGTGCTCACGCCGACACCCCCTGCGGCTCGGCGGCCGGCTTGACCGCGCGGGCCACCCGGCGGTCCTCGGCGCGCAGCAGCAGCCTGCGGGCGACCTCGTTCACGACGACGACGGAGAGCACGATCACGCCCTGGGTGATGACGACGACGGACGGCGGGATGTCCTGCCGCTGCAGCGACGGCCCGGCGCGGTCGAGGAACGCGAACAGGAGTGCGGCGATGCCGATGCCGAACGGCGAGTTGCGGCCGAGCAGCGCGACCGCGATGCCGCTGAAACCCAGCCCGCTGGTGAACGACTCGCCGAACTTGTAGTCCTCGCCCAGCACCTGCGGCAGCCCGACCAGCCCGGCCAGCGCCCCGGAGAGCAGCATCGCCTGGATGATCATGCGGCGCGCCGGGATGCCGCTCGCCTCGGCCGCGGAGCCGCTGCGACCGGAGGCCCGCAGCGCGAAGCCGAACCGGGTGCGGTTCACCACGAGCGCCACGACCACGCCGACCGCCAGCGCCACGAACAGGAACCCGTTGAGCGGGCGGCTCGGGGTGTCGAGACCGAGCCAGCCGAACGGGTCCTTGATCCCGGGGAACCGCCCCGACTCGGGCAGCTCGCGGGTCGCGGGGTTCGAGTTGGGGCCGATCTTCGGGTCGCGGAACGGCACCCGCAGCAGGTACGCCACCAGACCCACGGCGATGCTGTTCAGCATGATCGTGGTGATGACCTCGTTGACGCCGCGGGTCACCTTCAGGACGGCGGGCACCGCGGCGTAGGCGGCGCCGGCGGCCATCGCCACCACGACGATGAACGCGATGTGCAGCGGCAGCGGCAGGCCGACGGCGGCACCGGCCCACGCGGCGACCACGGCGGCGACGGTGTACTGCCCCTCGACGCCGATGTTGAAGAGGTTCATGCGGAAGCCGATGCTCACCGCGAGGCCGGACAGGAACAGCGGCACCGAGCGGTTGATCCAGCTGCGCGCCTGGTTCGCGGTGGCGCGGTCGGTGGCCCCGAAGTCGAACAGCGCCTTGACGGACTTCACCGGGTCGACGCCGAGCAGCGCCAGCACGATCCCGAGCACCACCAGCGAGACCAGCACCGCGATCACGGCGGGCAGCAGCCCGGTGACCAGCCCGCGACGGACCCGGATCATGCCGCACCTCCCTGAGCCGCCTGGGTGTCGGCGCCGGTCATGTACGCGCCCAGCACCTCCGGCGTGACGTGCGCCGGGTCGAGCTTGGCCACCAGCCGGCCGCGCAGGATCACGTAGAGCGTGTCCGACAGCCCGATGAGCTCGTCGAGGTCGGCCGAGACCAGCATGGTGGCCAGGCCGTCGCGCCGGGCCTGCCGGATGCGGTCCCAGATGGCCGACTGCGCCCCGACGTCCACCCCGCGCGTCGGGTGGGCGGCGACCAGCACGCCCGGACCCGACTCGAGCTCGCGGCCGATGATCAGCTTCTGCTGGTTGCCGCCGGACAGCGCCGAGGCGAGCGTGTCGGGGCCAGGTGCGCGCACGTCGTACTCGCGCATGATGCGGGCGGTGTCGGTGCGCGCGTGCCGCCGGCGCAGCCACCCGAACCGGAAGAAGTCGCGCGACCACTGCTCGCCCAGCACCCGGTTCTCCCACAGCGGTGCGGTGAGCAGCAGGGCCTGCCGGTGCCGGTCCTCGGGCACGAAGGCGATGCCCCGCTCGCGGCGCCGCTGCGTGGGCCACCGGGTGATGTCGTGCTCCACGTCGTCCGCGGTGCGCAGGTGCACCGAACCGGACGTCGGCTGCGCCAGTCCCAGCAGCAGCTCGACCAGCTCGGTCTGCCCGTTGCCCTCGACGCCGGCGAAGCCGACGACCTCGCCGCGGCGGACGTCGAACGCGACGTCGTCGAGCGCCGGCGCCCCCTCGTCGCCCAGCACGGTGACGCCGCGCACCGACAGCCGGACGTCGTCGGTGACGGTGTCGTCGCGGGTGCCCGGCTCGGGCAGCTCGGAGCCGACCATCAGCTCGGCGAGCTGGCGGGCGGTGACCTGGCTCGGGTCGGCGGTGCCGACGGTGGTGCCGCGCCGGATCACCGTGATGGTGTCGGCGACCTTGAGCACCTCGTCGAGCTTGTGCGAGATGAACAGCACCGACAGGCCCTCGGCGCGCAGGCCGGCGAGGTTCTCGAACAGCTCGTCGACCTCCTGCGGCACCAGGACGGCGGTGGGCTCGTCGAGGATCAGCACGCGGGCGCCGCGGTAGAGCACCTTGGCGATCTCGACGCGCTGGCGGTCGGCGACCGACAGGTGCTCGACCAGCGCGTCGGGCCGCAGCCGCAGGCCGTACCGGTCGCTCAGCGCCTGCAGGTCGGCGCGGGCGCTGCGGACGTCGAGCCGGCCACCCTTCGTCGGCTCGCTGCCGAGCACGACGTTCTCGAGCACGGTGAAGTTGTCGGCGAGCATGAAGTGCTGGTGCACCATGCCGATGCCGGCGGCGATGGCCGCAGCCGGCGAGCGGAAGGTCGTCTCGCGGCCGTCGACGAGGATCGTGCCCTCGTCCGGCTGGTGCATGCCGTAGAGCGTCTTCATCAGCGTCGACTTGCCGGCGCCGTTCTCGCCGACGAGCGCGTGCACCTCGCCGGCGCGCACCCGCAGGTCGATGTCGCGGTTCGCCACGACGCCGGGGAACCGCTTGGTGATGCCGCGCAGCTCGATCAGGGCGACGTCGTCGTCGCGGGTCGCGGGGGCTGTCATCGCATCGTCCTCACACGGCGGTGACGGGGCCCGGACGGCGTCGTGCGCCGTCCGGGCCCCGTCAGGTCAGGGGCCGGTCTCGTCAGCTGACG
Organism: Angustibacter aerolatus; assembly: GCF_054776675.1. Classification (NCBI taxonomy): domain Bacteria; kingdom Bacillati; phylum Actinomycetota; class Actinomycetes; order Kineosporiales; family Kineosporiaceae; genus Angustibacter; species Angustibacter aerolatus. Next base: position 31,448 of record NZ_BAAHBM010000016.1, on the reverse strand, counting down.
GTCTCGGACACCTTGATCTTGCCGTCGATGATCTGCTGGCGGTAGTCGTCCAGCTTGCTCTTGATGTCGTCGACCTTGCCGCCGCTGGTCGAGTAGCCGACGCCCTCGTCCTTCAGGCCGTAGGCGGTGCCGGAGGCCTTGCCGGTGTCCTTGAAGGACTTGATCGACAGGTAGACCGCGTTGTCGACGCGCTTGATCATCGAGGTGAGGATGATCTTCTGCAGCTTCGGGTCGCCGACCGTCTCGTACTGGTCGGAGTCGACGCCGATGGCCAGGTTGCCGGTCGAGGCGGCCACCGGGAACGAGCCGTTGAACGAGCCGCCGGCCGCGGTGTAGATGATGTCGGCGCCGTTGCCGTACATCGCCTGCGCGGCGACCTTGGCGCCGTCGATGTTGCCGAACCCGGCGCCGTCGTCGCCGGTGGCGAGGCGCTTGTCGTCGACCTTGATGTCGTTCTTGACGGCCTTCGCGCCCTGCACGTAGCCGGCGTAGAACTTCGTGATGAGCGCGCTCTCGTTGCCGCCGATGAAGCCGATGTGGTTCGACTTCGACTTCAGCGCGGCGGCCGCGCCGACGAGGTACGAGCCCTCCTGCTCGGCGAAGCTCTGCACCGCGACGTTCGGCACCTGCGACGGGTCGCCGTCGATGCGCACGAACTGCAGGTCGGGGTACTCCTTGGCGACGGTGTCCATCGCCTCGCCGTAGCTGAAGCCGACGCCCACGATGGGGTTGTAGCCGTCGTCCGCGAGCTGGCGCAGCAGGTCGGCGCGGTCGGAGCCGTCCTCCTTGGGGCTGAGCTCCTCGGTGGTGGCGCCGAACTCGGTCTTGGCCTTGTCGAGGCCCTTCACCGCGAGGTCGTTGAACGTGCCGTCGCCGCGGCCGCCGACGTCGAAGGCCATGCCGACCTTGAGCGCCTTCGCGCTGGTGGCGCTGCTGCTGCTCGACGAGCCGGAGCCGGCGGTGTCGTCGCTGCTGCTGCCGCACGCGCTGAGCGCGAGGGCGGCGGCGGCGGCCACCGCGAGGGTCGTGGTCACCCGACGCAAGGGGTGTCTCCTTCGGTCATGGGGCACCGAGGCTCGGCGCTCTTGGGAACCCGGCGAGACTACCTCCGCGGCGACCGCCCACCGCACCGTCCGCGGTGCAGGTTGACCGGATCGTTACGCGCAGCAGACCGGACGATCGACGGCGCTGGGACGCCTGTGACGCAAGGTGCGCGGCGCACCTGCACGCAGGCGGGTGATCCTGCTCGCCGGGCGCGCGGACGGTGCTAGACGACGCCGGTGTGCGGCTGGTCGGCGACCTGCAGCGCCTCGACGGCGACCCGGGCCAGCAGCTCGGCGCCGATCGGCACTGCCCGGTCGTCGACCCGCAGGTCGCCCTGGTGCAGGTCGTTCGTCGGGCCGCCCGGCGTCCGGGTGCCGAGGCGGGCCATCGCGCCCGGCGTCCGCTCGAGGTACCAGGCGAAGTCCTCGCCGCCGAGGCTCTGCTCGGTGGTGACGACGCCCGAGGCACCGACGACGCCGGTGGCGGCGCGGGCGAACGACCTGGCGGGACCGGCGGAGTTCACGACGGGCGGGACGCCGCGCACGTACTCGACCTCGGCCTGCACGCCGTACGGCGCGACGACGGCCGCGACCAGGTCGGTGACGAAGCCGCGCGCCAACTCCCACGCCCGCACGTCGAGGATGCGCAGCGTGCCGCCGGCCTCGCCCAGCGACGGCACGACGTTCTTGGCCGACCCGGCGCGCACGTACCCCCACACGAGACTGGCGCCGGCGCGCGGGTCGAGCCGGCGCGACAGGGCGGCGGGCACGTCGGTGACCACCTTGGCGAGCGCGAAGGTGAGGTCCTGCGTCAGGTGCGGCCGGGACGTGTGCCCGCCCTTGCCCCGCAGCCGCACCAGCACCTGGTCGCACGCCGACGTGATCGGCCCCTTGCGCAGCCCCACCTGCCCGACGTCGATCGACGGGTCGCAGTGCAGCGCGTAGATGCTCTCGATGCCGTCGGCCACCCCCGCGTCGAGCAGGTCGCGCGCGCCGCCGGGCATGACCTCCTCGGCGGGCTGGAACAGCAGCCGCACCCGGCCGGGCAGCGGGCTGCGCGCGTGCTGCTCGCGCAGCGCCAGGCCGGCCCCGAGCAGCGCCACGGTGTGGACGTCGTGCCCGCAGGCGTGGGCCAGGCCGTCGACGGTCGACCGCCACGGGTCGGCGGTCAGGTCGTCCATCCGCAGCGCGTCCATGTCGGCCCGCAGCCCCACGGTGCGCACGTCGCTCTCGCGGTCACCGGCGTCGCGCCCCACCTCGGCCACCAGCCCGGTGCCCGGCAGCCGCTGCACCGCGACGTCGGCCTTCTCGAGCCGCGCCGCCACCAGGTCGGTCGTGCGGTGCTCCTCGCGCGCCGGCTCCGGGTGCGCGTGCACGTCGCGCCGGACGTCGACGAGCTCGTCGCGCAGCTGCGCGACGATCTCGGTCAGCTCGGACGCCACGCTTCCCGACCCTACCGACCCCACCGCCGACGTGGCGGGTCGGGACGGCTCGGACGTCAGCGGCCGGCCGTCGCGATCGACTGGACCTCGGCCACCGGCAGGTCGAACGCCGGACCCTCGATCTGGTTGGGGTCGCCGATGTCCTCCCAGTTCGGCTGGCCCGTGCCGCGCCACTGCGCGGTCCACGTCGTCGACGCGTCCACCGGGTAGCCGTTCGCGTAGCCGACCGACGCCTTGTCGAAGCGGATGGTGCAGCCGGCCCGCGGGTCGCGTCCACTGGCCCACTCGTAGGTCGAGTGGGCGGTGTCGCAGTGCTGCAGCTCGTCACCCGCCTGCAGGTCGAGGCCGCCGCTGGTCGCCGCCACCTCGGCGTAGACGCCACCAGGGACCTCGGCGCGCACGGTCAGGACGCCGTCGTCGCCGCCCGCCGCCAGCTTGTTGCGCACCCAGAACCAGGTGTCGACGCCGACCAGCGAGCCGCCGTCCAGGTCGGCGGCATCCGGGTTGTGATCGACGATCGGCGCGGGGATGTCCATGAGCTCGAGGGCCTTCTCGGCGATGGCCCGGGGGTCGACCAAGGGCGGCGGCGGGTTGCCCTCCGGCCAGAACGCCACGGTCACCGACAGCCCGGTGCAGTCGGCGGTGCGGTGCCACCAGTCCGTCGGGGTCGTCGTGGAGACGAAGCCCTCCATCGGGCAGCCCTCGTCGGTGCGGCAGTGCGCCTGGTAGAACTGCAGCTTCGCGCCGCCCTTCGCAGCAGCGATCGCCTTGTCGTACAGGCTCTCGTCGCCGTACATGAGGCGACCGAAGGAGAACGACCCGTTGATGGTGGGCATCGTCTCCTCCCACCACTTCTTCACCGCCTCGGGGTCGGTGCCGTCGCCGGCTCCCTGGAACGGCGACCACCAGCAGGTGGGTGGGACAGCAGAGCTGACCCCGCCGCCGGACCTCATCCCCACCTCGCCGCTGACGAAGGTGATGTTCACGGCCTTGGCGCCGTAGGTGTCACCGTCCTGACTGCCGTCGCCCCATCCCGCCTGGGCCGGGAGCGCGCCGACCAGCACCACGATCGCCGCCCCGAGCACCCCGAGCACGGTCTTGAGCACACCACGTCGCACGATCCGGCTCCCCACCCGCTGCGTCAGCATCTGGACCCACCCCCCCGATGACACGGGAAGGGTAGCGAACGAGCCCGGCGACGCCCACCCGTGCAGCGTCAGGCGCAGGCCTTGTCGTCCACCCGCACGCCGCTGATCTTCCAGTAGGGGCCCTGCTTCACGGCGGCGCCGTAGAGCCCGATCGCCCCTGAGGGCGCCTCGACCGGCTTGCCGCTGGCGTCGACGTCGTAGGAGGTGCCGACGAGGCAGCTGCGCACCTGGCCCTCGGCCCCGTTCACCGCGACCTTGCTCACGTCGAGCCGCCCGGTGCCGATGCTGTGCCGGTTCTTCTTCTGCAGCTGCGCCACGTAGTTCTGCACGTCCCGTCGAGCCGAGGAGACCGCGACCCGCCCGAGGGCGTCGCCGTCGATCCGGGCGCGGTAGTACGCCACGACCCGGACGTCCCAGTACGCCTGCCAGGCGGACGCGACCGCCTTCTCCTGAGCGGTCCTGGCCGCCACCTCGCCGCGACGGAGCTGCGGGACGGGGTTCGTCGGGGTGCCGCTCGGCGTCGCGGTCGCCGTCGGGCTCGGGCTCGCGCTGGTCGTGGCCGACGGCGTCGCTCCCAGCGTCGGCAGGTTGCTGACGGCCTCCTCGTCACCCCCGCTGCAGGCGCTCAGCACCAGGGCGCCGCCCAGCAGCGCAGCCGTCGCCAGTGTCCGCGGACTCCCCCGTCGCATGGCCGCCACCCTAACCGGCGTCCCGCAGCGCGGGCAGAACCGCCGCCCGACCCCCGCGCCCGGCGTGACCGGGCACTTCTGCCCGCGCGTCGGGACAGCGCAGGCGGGTCAGAAGGCGTCGCGGGGCACGTAGGTGCCCCAGACGGCGCGCAGGGCGTGGCAGACCTCGCCGACGGTGGCGCGCAGGCGCAGCGCCTCCTTCATCGGATAGAGGACGTTGTCGGTGCCGCGGGCGGCGTCCTGCAGGGCGGCGAGGGCGGCGTCGACGGCGGGCTGGTCGCGCTCGGCGCGCAGCACCCGCAGGCGCTCGCGCTGCTCGGCCTCGATGGCGGGGTCGACGCGCAGCGGCTCGTAGGGCTCGTCGTCGTCGATCGTGAACCGGTTGAGGCCGACGACGACGCGCTCGCCGCCGTCGATCTGCTGGGCGATGCGGTAGGCCGAGCGCTCGATCTCGGCCTTCTGGAAGCCCTCCTCGATCGCCGCGACGGCACCGCCGCGGTCCTCGACGGCCTGCATGAGCTCGCGGATCGCCACCTCGAGGTCGTCGGTCATCGACTCGACGACGTACGAGCCGGCGAACGGGTCGACGGTCTTCGTCACGTCGGTCTCGTAGGCGATGACCTGCTGGGTGCGCAGGGCCAGCCGGGCGGCCTTCTGCGTCGGCAGGGCGATCGCCTCGTCGTAGCTGTTGGTGTGCAGCGACTGGGTGCCGCCGAGCACCGCGCCGAGCCCCTGCAGCGCGACGCGCACGAGGTTCACCTCGGGCTGCTGGGCGGTGAGCTGCACGCCGGCGGTCTGGGTGTGGAACCGCAGCATGAGCGACTTCGGGTCCTGGGCGCCGAACTCGTCGCGCACCACCTGCGCCCAGATGCGCCGGGCCGCCCGGAACTTCGCGACCTCCTCCAGCAGCGTGGTGCGCGCCACGAAGAAGAACGACAGCCGCGGCGCGACGTCGTCGACGGCGAGCCCGGCGTCGAGCGCGGCCCGCAGGTACGCCCGGGCGTTGGCGAGGGTGAAGGCGATCTCCTGCGCGGGCGTCGCGCCGGCCTCGGCCATGTGGTAGCCGCTGATCGAGATGGTGTTCCAGCGCGGCAGCTCGGTGCGGCAGTAGGCGAAGGTGTCGGCGACCAGGCGCAGCGACTCGCGCGGCGGGTAGATGTAGGTGCCGCGGGCGATGTACTCCTTCAGCACGTCGTTCTGGATCGTGCCGGTCAGCCGGCTCGCCTCGACGCCCTGGGCCTCGGCGGCCAGCTGGTAGAGCAGCAGCAGCACCGAGCCGGGCGCGTTGATGGTCATGGACGTCGACACCTCGCCGAGCGGCAGCCCGCCGAACAGCACCTCCATGTCGTCGATCGAGTCGATCGCGACCCCGACCTTGCCGACCTCGCCGCTCGCGATCGGCTCGTCGCTGTCGTAGCCCATCTGCGTCGGCAGGTCGAAGGCGACGCTCAGGCCGCCGGTGCCGGCCGCGACCAGCTGGTGGTAGCGCTCGTTCGACTCCTTCGCGGTGCCGAACCCGGCGTACTGCCGCATCGTCCAGGGCCGGCCGGTGTACATCGAGGGGTAGACGCCTCGCGTGTACGGGTAGCGGCCCGGCTCCCCCAGCCGATCCGCCGGGTCCCACGCGTCGAGCGCGTCCGGCCCGTACACCGTCTCGACAGGGAGCCCGGACTCGGTGCTGCGGGCGGGGTCGTCGGCAGGTGCGCGCCCCGGGACGGCGTCGTCGTCGGCCATGCCCGGACTGTATCCGCGGCGGCGGGCCGGGTCGGACCGGGTCAGACCAGGTCGCCGCGGCCCTGGTGCTTCAGCTCCTCGACGAGGTGCTTGACCTCCTGCGCCCGCGCGCGAGGGGCGACGAGCAGCGCGTCGGGGGTGTCGACCACGACGAGGTCGTCGACGCCGAGCAGGGCCACGAGCCGGCCGGACGACGGCACGACGATGCCGGTCGCGTCGCGGCTGAGCACCAGCCCGGTCTCGCCGAGCACCTGCAGGCCGCCCTCGCCGGCCGGCAGCACCGCGGCGAGCGAGTGGAAGTCGCCGACGTCGTCCCACCCGAACCGGCCCGGGACGACGGCGACCCGGCCGGCTGCGGCGGCGGGCTCGGCGACGGCGTAGTCGAACGCGATCTTCGGCAGCCGGGGCCACACCTGCTCCATGACCGTCGTGCGGTCGGGGGTGTCCCACGCGGCGCCGAGCCGGCGCAGCTGCCGGCCGAGCGCGGGCTGGTACTCGTCGAGCATGTCGAGCACGACCGCGGCGCGGGCCACGAACATGCCGGCGTTCCAGCGGTACTCGCCGCTCGCGACGTACTTGGCGGCGGTCTCGGCGTCGGGCTTCTCGCTGAACTCCTCCACGACCAGCGCGGACGGCGCGCCCTCGACGCTCAGCGCCGAGCCGGCCCGCACGTACCCGAAGCCGGTGGCCGGGTGGGTGGGTTCGATGCCGACCGTCACCAGCCGGCCGGTCTGCGCGGCCGCGACCGCCTCGTGCACCGCCTCGGCGAACACCGCGTCGTCCCCGATCACGTGGTCGGCCGCGAACGAGCCGAGCACGGCCTCCGGGTCGCGGGCGTGCAGCACCGCGGCGGCCAGCCCGATCGCGGCGGCGGACTCGCGCGGTGCGGGCTCGACCAGCAGGTCGCGCACCGACAGCCCCGGCAGCTGCTCGGCGACCGCGGCCTGGTGGGCGACGCCGGTGACGACGCAGACACCCTCGGCCAGCGGCGACAGCCGGTCCCAGGTGCCCTGCAGCAGCGAGCGGCCGGTGCCGGTGAGGTCGTGCAGGAACTTCGGCTGCCCCGAGCGTGACAGCGGCCACAGCCGGGTGCCGGCACCGCCCGCCGGGACCACGGCGTGGAAGCCGGACAGGGGGGCGGGGGCAGCGGGGGCCGTCATCCGTCGACGGTACCGGCGTGCAGAGCCCCCGGGGACCGCTCGACGGGCTGGTTGCACGCTGTTGCCCTGATCTTGACGAGTTCGTCACATGGCGCGGTTCCGGTACCTGATGACGCGGCGCCCGTCACTAGAGTGACCACGTCGTGGACGACGTCGTCCGCCTGGCCGCGACGCGCACCGGGCGGCCAGTGACGTCGCCCCCCGCCCGATGGTGAGAGGCAGTGATCGTGCCGCAGGCACCCGCAGGCACCCTGTACCGGGGCCGCGAGGGGATGTGGTCGTGGGTCGCGCACCGCGTGACCGGCGTCCTCATCTTCTTCTTCCTGTTCGCCCACGTCCTCGACACCGCGCTCGTGCGCGTCTCGCCGCAGGCGTACAACGACGTGATCGGCACCTACAAGAACCCCGTCGTGGGGCTCGGCGAGGCCGGTCTGGTCGCCGCGGTGATCTTTCACGCGTTCAACGGGGTCCGGCTGATCCTGGTCGACTTCTGGTCGCAGGGCCCGCGCTACCAGCGGCAGATGCTGTGGGCCGTCGTCGGCCTCTGGGTGGTCGTCTTCGCCCCGTTCGCCGTCCGCCACCTCATGCATGTCTTCTCGTAGGGGCTGCTCGTGACCACCATCGACGCACCGCGCACGCCCTACCGCCGCGACCGGTCGACCCGCAGCAACTTCGAGCTCTACTCGTGGCTGTTCATGCGCGGTTCCGGCGTCGTGCTCATCGCCCTCGTGTTCGGCCACCTGTTCGTGAACCTGGTGGCGGGCGAGGGCATCAAGGGCGTCGACTTCGCCTTCGTGGCCGGCAAGTGGGCCAGCCCGTTCTGGCAGGTCTGGGACCTGCTGATGCTGTGGCTCGCCGAGCTGCACGGCATGAACGGCGTCCGCACGATCATCAACGACTACGCCGAGAAGGACCGCACCCGCATCGTGCTCAAGACGCTGCTGGTGCTCAGCGGCGCCCTGGTGCTGGTGCTCGGCACGCTGGTCATCTTCACGTTCGACCCGTGCCCGGTCGGCGAGCCGGCCGACCTCCTGCCGTCGTTCTGCGCCCGCTGATCCGCTGAGGAGCTGACATGCAGACCCACACCTACGACGTCGTCATCGTCGGGGCCGGCGGCGCGGGCATGCGCGCGGCGCTCGAGTCCGGCCAGCGCGCTCGCACGGCCGTGCTGACGAAGCTGTACCCCACCCGGTCGCACACCGGCGCGGCGCAGGGCGGCATGTGCGCCGCCCTCGCCAACGTCGAGGAGGACAACTGGGAGTGGCACACCTTCGACACCGTCAAGGGCGGCGACTACCTCGTCGACCAGGACGCCGCCGAGGTCATGTGCAAGGAGGCGATCGACGCCGTCCTCGACCTCGAGAAGATGGGTCTGCCCTTCAACCGCACGCCCGAGGGGCGCATCGACCAGCGCCGGTTCGGCGGGCACACCCGCAACCACGGCGAGGCCGCCGTCCGCCGCTCGTGCTTCGCGGCCGACCGCACCGGTCACATGATCCTGCAGACGCTGTACCAGAACTGCATCAAGCACGAGGTCGAGTTCTTCAACGAGTACTACGTGCTCGACCTGCTGATGACCGGCGAGGGCGCCGAGCGGCGCACCGCCGGCGTCGTGGCCTACGAGCTGGCCAGCGGCGAGCTGCACGTGTTCCGCGCCAAGTCGGTCGTGCTGGCCACCGGCGGCGCCGGCAAGGTGTTCAAGACGACGTCGAACGCGCACACCCTGACCGGCGACGGCATGGGCATCGCGTTCCGCCGCGGCCTGCCGCTGGAGGACATGGAGTTCTTCCAGTTCCACCCGACGGGCCTGGCCGGGCTCGGCATCCTGCTGTCAGAGGCCGCCCGCGGCGAGGGCGCGATCCTGCGCAACAGCGAGGGCGAGCGCTTCATGGAGCGCTACGCCCCCACCATCAAGGACCTCGCGCCGCGCGACATCGTCGCCCGCTCGATGGCCAACGAGGTGCGCGAGGGCCGCGGCTGCGGCCCGAACAAGGACTACGTGCTGCTCGACCTGACCCACCTCGAGCCGGCGCACATCGACGCCAAGCTGCCCGACATCACCGAGTTCGCCCGCACCTACCTCGGCGTCGAGCCCTACACCGAGCCGGTGCCGGTCTACCCGACCGCGCACTACGCGATGGGCGGCGTGCCGACCAACGTGCAGGCCGAGGTGCTGAGCGACAACACCACCGTCGTGCCGGGGCTGTACGCCGCCGGCGAGGTCGCCTGCGTGTCGGTGCACGGCTCGAACCGGCTGGGCACCAACAGCCTGCTCGACATCAACGTGTTCGGCCGCCGGGCGGGCATCGCGGCCGCCGAGTTCGCCCGCACCGCACCGCTGGTCGACCTGCCCGAGGCGCCCGAGGCCGACACCGTCGCCCTGCTGCAGCGCATGCTCGACCGGCCGGACGGCGAGCGCGTGGCCGCCGTCCGCAAGGAGCTGCAGGAGACGATGGACCGCAACGCCCAGGTGTTCCGCACCGAGGCGTCGCTGAAGCAGGCCCTCGGCGACATCCAGGCGCTGCAGGAGCGCTACCTCACGGTCTCGGTGCAGGACAAGGGCAAGCGGTTCAACACCGACCTGCTCGAGGCCGTCGAGCTCGGCTTCCTGCTCGACCTCGCCGAGGTGATCGTGCTCGGCGCGCTGGAGCGCAAGGAGTCGCGCGGCGGGCACTTCCGCGAGGACTACCCGAACCGCGACGACGTGAACTACATGCGCCACACCATGGCCTACCGCGACTTCGCCGACGGCCAGCCGCTCGCCGTCCGGATGGACTTCAAGCCGGTGGTGCAGACCCGCTACGAGCCGATGGAGCGCAAGTACTGATGTCGCAGGAGAACCTGTCGTCCGACGGCGCGCCCAGCAACCCGCCGATCGACCCCGAGACCTCGCGCGGCCCCGACGGCAACCCGCTCCAGGCCCGCGAGCCCGCCGAGCCGACCGGCTCGCCCCGCGACGAGTCCGTCGGCAGCGGGACGGCGAGGACGTCGGAGCCCGCGCCGGCCGCGCAGCCCAGCGCCGACGAGGAGCGCCGCGCCGAGCAGCAGGTCAAGCAGGCCGAGCAGGGCGAGGGCGGCCCGGCCGACATCCCCAGCTTCGACGTCACGCTGCGGATCCGGCGCTACGACCCCGACCGCGACACCGAGGCGCACTGGGAGGACTACACCGTCTCGGTGCACTCCACCGACCGCATCCTCGACGCGCTGCACACGATCAAGTGGGAGCAGGACGGCTCGCTCACCTTCCGCCGCTCGTGCGCGCACGGCGTCTGCGGCTCGGACGCCATGCGCATCAACGGCAAGAACCGGCTGGCCTGCAAGACGCTGCTGAAGGACCTGAACCCCGACAAGCCCATCCTGGTCGAGCCGATCAAGGGGCTGGCGGTCGAGAAGGACCTCGTCGTCGACATGGACCCGTTCTTCGCGGCCTACCGCGAGGTCATGCCGTTCCTCATCACCAAGGGCAACGAGCCGAGCCGCGAGCGGCTGCAGACGCAGGAGCAGCGCGAGCGCTTCGACGACACCACCAAGTGCATCCTGTGCGCGGCCTGCACCACGTCGTGCCCGGTGTTCTGGGCCGACGGCCAGTACTTCGGCCCGGCGTCGATCGTGAACGCGCACCGCTTCATCTTCGACAGCCGCGACGAGGGCGGCGACCTGCGCCTCGAGGTGCTGAACGACAAGGAGGGCGTGTGGCGGTGCCGCACCACCTTCAACTGCACCGAGGCCTGCCCGCGCGGCATCCAGGTCACGAAGGCGATCCAGGAGGTCAAGCGCGCGCTCCTCACCCGCAAGGTGTGAGGCGCGCACTCGCGGCGTCGCTGACCGGGGCGCTCGCCGCGCTGCTGGCCGGCGTCGCCCCCGCCGTCGCGGCGCCCGCGGTCACGACGACCCCGCAGCCGACGCCGTCCGCGCCGGCGGTCCCCGTGCCAGGTGGCGCGGCCCTCGCCCGCGGCGGCGTCGTGACCGACCTGCCGGCCGGCGTCCCCGCACCGCCGGGGCTGGCGGCTGCCTCGTGGCTGGTGGCCGACCTCGGCACCGGTGACGTGCTCGCCGCGAAGGGGGCGCACGCGCAGCACCTGCCGGCCAGCACGCTGAAGTCGCTCACCGCGCTCACCCTGCTGCCGCAGCTCGACCCCTCGACGGTCGTGCAGGTGCAGCCGTCGGACGTCGTCGACGGCAGCCTCGTCGGCATCGCCCCGGGCTCGTCGTACACGGTGCAGCAGCTGTTCGAGGGCATGATGCTGGCGTCCGGCAACGACGCGGCCACCGCGCTGGCCCGTGCGGCGGGCGGCGTCGACCTCACGGCCGCCCGGATGCAGGCCGAGGCGACCGAGCTGGGCGCCCGCGACACGGTGGTGCGCAACCCCAGCGGGCTCGACGCGAAGGGGCAGGTGACCAGCGCGTACGACCTCGCGCTCGTCGCCCGCGCGGGCATGCGGCTGCCCGCGTTCCGGTCGCTGGTCGCCACCCGGCACGTCGACTTCCCCGGCAAGAAGGCCAAGCGCGGCAAGCGGCGTCCGACGTACCAGATCCAGAACCACAACCGGCTGCTCGCCAACTACGACGGCGCGATCGGCGTGAAGAACGGCTACACCGAGGCCGCGCGCTGGACCGTCGTCGGCGCCGCCACCCGCGGCGGCCGCACGTACGTCGTCACCGCCCTGCGCCGCACCGACGGCAGCTGGCGGCCCCAGGCGAAGCTGCTCGACTGGGCGTTCGCCCACGGCCGGCAGGCGCGGCCGGTCGGACGGCTCGTCGACCGCGGCGAGGTGGTCACGACGCCGGCCACGCTCTCGGCCACCCGCGTCGCCACCGCCACCCGCGCACCGGCCGCCGCCGTCTCGGCACCCACGACGTCGGTCGGCCGGGCCGGGCACACCGCCGCGGTGGTCATGGCCGTCGCCGGGGTCGTCGCCGTCGTCCTGTTCGCCCTGGCCCTGCTCAGCGCCCGGGCCCGCCGCCGTCAGCTGCGCGCCGCCGGCCGCCGCCTCCCCTGACCCCTTTCCGCGCCTCAGCCCGCTTTCCGCGCGTCATCCCGGTTCCGGACGCCGGAAAGCGGGTTGACGCGCGGAAGCAGTCGGGCGCAGGGTGCCGGCCATGCGGATCGTGCAGGCCACGACGAGCGCCGAGGTGGACGCCGCGGCCGACCTGTTCGACGCACCGCCGCTGCCCGACGCGACGGCCCGGTTCCTCGCCGACCCGGGCCACCACCTGCTGCTCGCGCACGACGGCGACCAGCCCGTCGGGTTCGTCAGCGGCGTCGAGATGGTCCACCCCGACAAGGGCACCGAGCTGCTGGTCTCCGAGCTCGGGGTGGCCGAGTCGCACCACCGGCGGGGCATCGGGACGGCGCTCGTCGAGGCGATCGTGCAGCTGGCCGCCGAGCGCGGCTGCCACGGCGTGTGGGTGGCCGTCGACCCCGAGAACGACGCCGCGCTCGCGACGTACCGCCGCGCGGGTGCCGACCGCAGCAGTTGCGCGACGATCCTGGACTGGGACCTGCCCCGCTGACCCGTGCGCGCCTCAGCCCGCACGCGCGCCCCCGACGAGCGGGCTGACGTGCGCAAACCGGGCTGACGCGCGGAAGGGGGGTCAGTCGTCGTCGTGGTGCCGACCGCGGCCGAGCACGGTGCGGACGCCGCCCCCGACGGCCCGCGCGGCGACGAGCGCGGTGGCGCCGAGCACGGCACCGGCGGCGATGCTGACCCGGTCGGTCGAGCGCTGCCCGAAGCTGGGCAGGGTCTGCTCGCGCGGGCCGAGCGGCAGGGCGTGCTGCGGTGCGGCGGCGCCGACGGCGAGGTGCCCGCGCTCGTCCGCCGTGGTGGCGGCCCACGCGGCGGCGAGCAGCATCACGCGGCTGACCAGGTTGATGAGCACCAGCAGGCCGACGATCACGGCGAACCCGGCGAGCAGCGGCTTGTTGGCGGCCGAGGCCAGCAGCCGGCCGGACAGCAGCTTCAGCACGCCGAGGCCGATCGCGCCGACCACCGCACCCTGCACGACGTCGGCCCGGGGCAGCGGCAGACCGCTCATGATGCGCAGCACCACCACCATGAGCAGGGCGTCGGCGAGGAACACCACGACGAACGAGACGATCGTGAGCACGACCGTGCCGAACGTCGAGCCCTCGAGGCCGACCTGCCGCAGCAGCCACGAGCCGGCCGACTGGGTCACGAGCGACAGCGCACCCGAGACGCCGAACGCGAGGCCGACGGTCGCCAGCATCACCAGGTCGCGCAGCTTGCCCTTGACCGGGTTGATCTGCATCGGCGGCTGCCCGAACACCGCGCGCACGCCCTCGCGCAGGGCGTCGACCCACCCGGTGCCCGACAGCAGCAGCGTGACGAAGCCGACGATGCCGGTGACCGTCAGCACGTCGATCGCCGGCGGGGACGTCGGGTCGATGAGGCCGTCGGGATGGGACGCGTCGACGACGATGCCGGGCAGCAGGTCGGACAGCTGGTCGGTCACCGACGTCAGCAGGTCGTTCTTGCCGCGGACGACGAGGCCGACGATCGCGAAGCCGAGCGCGAGCGCCGGGATGATCGAGAAGAAGCCGAGGTAGGTGACACCGCCGGCCAGCACGTTGCCGCGCGAGCCGTTGTAGCGGTCCCACGAGCGCCAGGCGTGGCTGGCGGTGACGCGGCCCCACAGGTCGCCGAGCGACATCAGCGCACCCCGTCGACGGCGGCGCTCTCGGCCCGCGCGCCGAACCCGAAGGCCCGGTCGGTGCGCCAGACGCCGTCGTCGCCGTGCTCGTAGAGGTGGAACGCGTCGACGGTGAAGCGGCACTCGAAGCCGGCGAGCGCCTCGAACGCGGTGTCGAGGGCGTCGTCGGGCAGGTGGTGCGCCACCGTCACGTGCGGGTGGTAGTAGAAGGCGAGGTCGCGCTCGAGCGGGCCGCGGCGCACCGCGCGCTCGAGCAGCTCGCACTCGCCGATGCCCTCGACGAGCTGCACGAACACCACCGGCGACACCGGCCGGAACGTCGCGGTGCCGCGCAGGTGGATGTCGAAGGGGCGCATGGTGCTCGCCACCTGCTCGAGGTGCTGCGCGACGTCGTCGACGAGCTCGTCGGCGACCGGGGTCGGCGGCAGCAGCGTCACGTGCGTGGGGATGCTGGCGGCCAGCGGGTCGCCGAACGAGGCGCGGTGCTCGCGCAGCCGCTCGCCCCACGGCTCGGGGACGGGGACGGCGACGCCGATGGTGCGGTGGCCGGCCGGCGACGTCGTCGTCGCGTCGGGGATCACCGCCGTGCACCCGCCGGGAGGAAGCCGACCCGGTCGTACACGCGCTCGAGCGTGCGCTGGGCCACCGTGCGGGCCTTGTCGGCACCGGTGGCGAGGACGTCGTCGAGCGCGGCCGGGTCGGCGAGCCAGCCGAGCGCCCGCTCGCGGAACGGCGTCAGCGTCTGCTCGACGAGCCCGGCGAGGTCGCCCTTCAGGTCGCCGTACCCCTTGCCCGCGTAGGTCTGCTCGAGCTCGGCGACCGGCGTGCCGCTCAGCGCGGAGTGGATGGAGAGCAGGTTCGACACCCCGGGCTTGGCCTCGACGTCGTACCGGATCTCGCGCTCGGTGTCGGTCACGGCCGAGCGGATCTTCTTCGCCGTCACCTTTGGCTCGTCGAGCAGGTCGATGACGCCGGCGAGCGACGCGGCCGACTTGCTCATCTTGGCCGCCGGGTTCTGCAGGTCCTGGATCTTCGCCGTCTCCTTGACGATGTGCGGCTCCGGCACGGTGAACGTGCGGCCGAACCGCGCGTTGAAGCGCTGCGCCAGGTCGCGGGTGAGCTCGAGGTGCTGGCGCTGGTCCTCACCGACCGGCACCTGGTCGGCCTGGTAGAGCAGGATGTCGGCGGCCATCAGCACCGGGTAGGTGAACAGCCCCACGGTGGTGCGGTCGGATCCCTCGCGGCTGGACTTGTCCTTGAACTGGGTCATCCGCGCGGCCTCGCCGTAGCCGGTGAGGCAGCCCAGCACCCACGCCAGCTCGGCGTGCTGCGGCACGTGGCTCTGCACGAACAGCGTGGACGTCGCGGGGTCGACGCCGCCGGCGAGGTACTGCGCGGCGGTGCGCCGGGTGCGCTCGCGCAGCAGCTTCGGGTCGACGTCGACGGTGATGGCGTGCAGGTCGACGACGCAGTAGAACGCGTCGTGCGTCTGCTGCAGCGCGACCCACTGCACCAGCGCCCCGAGGTAGTTGCCCAGGTGCAGCGAGTCGCTGGTGGGCTGCATCCCCGACAGCACGCGCGGCGGTCGGCCGGCGGGCGCGGTCGGCTCTGGGCGTGCTGACGCCTGCTCGGTGGGTGTCGCGGGCATGCGCGGCATTCTGTCAGGCCCGGCGGGCGCCCGTGCGCGGAGGCGTGCGGGTCAGCCGTTCGGGGTCGACTCGGTCACGTGCAGCAGCAGACCGGTCGCAGGCGGCAGCACCGGCACGGCCAGCCCGGTCACCGCGAGGACGGCGCCCGGCAGCACGACGCCGTCGGCGTGCGCGGTCCACGGCGGCGGGGTGTGCTGCAGCCCGTCGAGCAGCCCGGGGTCGTCCAGCTCGTGCCGCACGCGCACCCGGTAGGCGCGGTCGGGGTCGAGCCCGGGCAGCGTGATCGGCGCGTCCACGGTGACCGGCGCGGTCGCCGTCCGCACCCACGCGTAGACCCCCTCGGAGCGGTCGTGCGCGACGACGCCGTGCAGCAGCGCCCCGGGGTCGGGCAGGTCGGTGCGCACCGTGCGACCGCCGTGCAGCAGCGGGCGCATCTCCTTGTAGAGCGCCGTCCACGCCCGCAGCCGGTCGAGCTCGTCGGCCGAGCACCGCGTGACGTCCCACTCGAACCCGGCGTGCGCGAACAGCGAGGTGAGCAACCGGGTGCTGAGGTGCACGGAGCGCTCGGTGGTGTGCGCCTGCTCCGGACCAACGTGGCTGCCGATCAGCTCGGGCGGCAGGATCAGCCCGGTCCAGCGCTGGATCCCCTGCCGCTCGATCGCGTCGTTGGTGTCGGACGCCCACACCCGGTCGGTGTGCTCGAGCACGCCGAGGTCGATGCGGGCTCCGCCCGACGCGCACGACTCGATCTCGAGCCCGGGGTGCCGCTCGCGCAGCGCCGCGAGCAGCCGGTAGACCGCCGTGGTCTGGGCGTGGACGCCGGGCCGGTACCGCCCGTCGGGCCCCGGGTGCGCGGCCTCGTGCAGGTCGCGGTTCATGTCCCACTTGAGGAAGTCGATGCCGAGCTCGCTCACCAGCGCCGACAGCCGCTCGAGCAGGTGGGCGGAGGCCTCCGGGCGCGCGACGTCGAGCACGTGCTGGTTGCGCCAGACCAGGGGCAGCCGGTCCGGCGCGCTGAGCAGCCAGTCGGGGTGCGCGCGCACCAGGTCGCTGTCGAGGTTCACCATCTCCGGCTCGACCCAGAGGCCGACCTGCATGCCGAGGTCGCGCACCCGGTCGAACAGCGGGTTCAGCCCGTCGGGCCACATCTCGGGCGAGACGGTCCAGTCGCCGAGCCCGCTGGTGTCGTCGCGCCGCGAGCCGAACCACCCGTCGTCCAGCACGAAGCGCTCGACGCCGACGGACGCCGCGACCCGGGCCAGCTCGGTGAGCCGGTCGAGGTCGTGGTCGAAGTACACGGCCTCCCAGGTGTTCAGCACCACCGGCCGCGGGCTGCTCGGGTGGCCGGGCCGCGCGCGCAGCAGGTCGTGCACCCGCGCGCTCACGCCGTCGAGGCCCTCGTCCGACCAGACCAGCACCGTCCAGGGCGCGGTGTACGACTCCCCCTCGGCCAGCTGCACCTCGCCGGCGCGCAGCAGCTCGCCGCCGCCGAGCAGGGTGTGCCCCTCGGGCACCCGGTCGACCACGTGCACCTGGTCGCCGCTCCACGCGACGTGCGCGCCCCACACCTGGCCGGTGCGCCAGCCGAACCCCGCGGTGCCGGCCACCAGCATCGTCGTCGCGTCGTGCCCGGTGCGGCCGCGGCGGTTCTCCCGCGCGTGCTGCCCGTGCAGCAGCGGCCCGCGCTGGGGCGTGCGCTCGCGGGTCCACCGGCCGGTGCAGTCGAGCACCTCGGTCGCCAGCATCGGCACCGGCAGCATCGCCAGGGCGCCCTGCGGCGAGAAGCCGGCCGCCGACGTCGCCGTCACCACGTGCCGCAGCCGGACGACGCCGCTCGGCTCGAGCCGCAGCTGCTGGGTGACGCGCACGCCGACCTCGTCGTCCGCCAGCTCGACGTCGACGTCGGTGCCACCGTCCTCGCGGGCGGTGCGGGTGAACCCGGTGCGCCGCAGGCGCAGCGGCTGGTTGCCGCCGGGCGCCGCGCCGGTCAGCGCCGGACGCCCCGACCACCCGTCGGCCTCCGACGGCAGCAGGCTCGGCCGCATCGGCAGGTCGAGCTGGCTGCGCCCGACCGGCCGCACCAGCGCCTCCGCCATCCCGCGCAGCGCGACGTCGTCGAGATCGCCGGGGTCGGCACCCCAGTGCAGGACGACGGGTGCGCCGTCGAGGCTGGTGTCGAGCAGCAGGGCGGTGCCCGCCGCTCGCAGCAGGTGCAGGTCGGCGCTCAGGTCGGGCACGTCATCCCTTCGTGGCCCCGAGGGTGAGGCCGCTCACGAACTGCTTCTGCAGCACGAAGAACACGATCAGCGTCGGCAGCGCGGCCATCACCGAGCCGGCCGACAGCAGGTTGTAGTCGGTGAAGAACTGGCCGCGCAGGTTCTGCAGCGACGACGTCACGGGGTACTTGTCGCCCTCGCTCATGAAGGCGACCGCCCAGAAGAAGTCGTTGTAGATCCAGGTGACCTCGAGCGTGGCCAGGGCGGCCAGCGGCGGGCGGCACAGCGGCATGATGATCTGCCAGTACTGGCGCAGCACCCCCGCGCCGTCGACGATCGCGGCCTCGGTCAGCTCGGTGGGCAGCGTCTTCATGTAGTTGCTCAGCACGAAGGCGCAGAAGCCGGTCTGGAACGCGATGTGCGTGATGATGACGGACCAGTAGCTGTTGTAGAGCGTGCCCGACTCGCTGAACCAGAACGGCACCTCGATCGAGTTGTACAGCTTGAACAGCGGCACCAGCAGCGCCTGCTGCGGCAGCAGGTTCGCCGCCGTGAACAGGCCGAGCAGCACGATGTTCAGCTTGAACGAGTAGCGCGAGACGACGAACGCCACGGCGGACGCCAGGATCAGCGTCACCAGCACCGAGGGCACCGTGATGATCACGGAGTTCCAGAAGTGCCGGCCGAAGTCGCCCTGCTTCCAGGCGTTCGCGTAGTTCTTCAGCGTGAAGCCGCCGAACGACACGTACCCGTGCTGGGACGTGTAGTTGTAATCGCGGAGCGAGTTGAAGACGGCCCAGGCGAGCGGGAACACCCACGACAGGCTCATCACGATCAGGAAGACGTGCAGCAGCGTGCGCTTGGCGGTGCGCGGCCGGTGCTGCTGAGCCACCTCGGCGGTGCGCGTGCGACCGCGCCCCCGGTGGCCGACCGCCTGCGTCGCGGTGCTCACTTGTCCTCCTTCATCACGGCCGGGAGGTAGAAGATGATGAACACCACCGAGATCAGCAGCATGATCGTCGCCAGCGCGGACCCGAACGGGATGCGCTGCCCCTCACCCACGATGTTGCTGAACACCAGCGTGCCGATCAGCTCGAGGCCGTTGCGGCCCTTGTTGATGACCCACACCAGGTCGAACGCGCGCAGCGACTCGATGACGGTCACCACGATGACCACGATGTTGATCGGGCGCATCACCGGGAACACCACGCGGAAGAACGTCTTGGTCTGCGACGCGCCGTCCATCGCGGCGGCCTCGCGCAGCGCGGGGTCGACCCCCTTCAGGCCCGCCAGGTACAGCAGCATGATGTAGCCGGTGTGCTTCCAGGCGGCCGCGAACAGCACCGCCCACAGGTTGACGCTCGAGTCGCCGTACCAGTCGATCGCGTTCTCGCCGGTCTTGCCCAGCACCGCGTTCAGCAGGCCCTGGTCGCGGCTGTAGATGAGCTGCCAGATGAAGCCGGTGAGGGCGAGCGACAGCACGACGGGCATGAAGAACGCCGTCTGGTAGAGCCGCCCGCCGCGCAGCTCGCGGTCGAGCAGCACGGCCATGAAGATGCCCAGCACCGTGGGCACGAGGAACGTGAACCCGAGCCACACCAGGTTGTGCACCAGGGCCGGCTTGAACGGCGGGTAGTTCGTGACGACGTCCGTGTAGTTCTTGAACCCGACGCCCTTGGCCTCGCGCAGCGGCGTGAAGCCGTCCCAGTTGGTGAACGACACCAGCACCGTCATGACGGCCGGCACCCAGACCAGCCCGATGACGATGATCGCGGGCACGCCCGCCATGACGGTCAGCGCGATCTTGTCGCGGGTGCTGAGGCGGTGCACCTTGCGACCCCGACGGGGAGGCTTGCTCCCCGTCGGGGTCGCGGGCGCGGCCGGGGCCGTGGTGCTCATGTCAGCTGTCGCTCGCGTAGATCGACTTCTTCTGCTTCTCGATGCTGTTCGTCAGCCCGTCGACGTCGTTCGGGTTCTTGATGAACTGCTGGATCGCCGGGATCATCACGTTGCTGGCGAAGTCGGGCCGGGCGTCGCGGTCCATGAACTGCGCGATCTCCTTGGCGCTGCCCACGAACTCGACGGCCTTCTTCTGCAGCGCCGAGTAGCCGCTGGTGTCGGCCCCGCTGTTCACCGCGATGACCGTCGGGTCCGCCTTCACCGAGACGTTCTCGGCGGCCGGGGTCGCGAGGTACTTCAGCAGCGCCTTGGCGCCCGCCTCGTTCTTCGGCCGCTTCGACATCATGTACCCGTCGATCGGCGCCTCGATCGCGCCGGTGCCGATCGACGGGTCGATCTCCGGGAAGGTGAAGAAGTCCAGGTCGTCGCGCTCGCCCTCCGGGAACTGCTGGCCGACGAACATGCCGAGCACGTAGATGCCCGACTCCTTCTTCTGCAGCGACTGGGCCGCCTCCTGCCAGGTGCGGCCGAGCGAGTCGCTCTGGTGCAGGGGCAGCAGACCCCGCCAGGTGTCGAACACCTTCTTGACCTGCGGGCTGTTCCAGGCCTCCTTGCCGGCCATCAGGTCGACGTGGAACTGGTAGCCGTTGATGCGCAGGTTCAGCTGGTCGAACGTGCCCATCGCGGGCCAGCCGTCCTTGTCGCCGAACGCGATCGGCGTCAGACCGTCCTTCTTCATCTGGGCGCCCAGCGCGGTGAGGTCGTCGAGCGTCTTCGGCACCTCGTAGCCGTTCTTCTTCCACAGGCTCGGCCGGTAGTACATCGCCCACGGGTAGTTGGTGAACGGCACGAAGTACTGCTTGCCGTCGTCGCCTGTCGAGGCCGCCTTCAGCGCGTCGCTGAAGCCGGAGGTGCCCTGCCAGACGTCGCTGATGTCGCCGGCCAGGTTCTTCGAGGCGAAGAACCGCATGCGGAAGCCGGAGAACCAGGTGAAGACGTCGTCCGGGCTGCCCTGCAGGTAGCTGTTGATCTGCTCCTGGAAGGTGTTGTGGTCGACGGTGTTGATCTTCACCGTCGTGCCCGGCGTCGCCTTCTGGAAGTTCTGCATCACCTCGGCCGCGGCGGCCTTCGGCACGGCGTCGGAGCTGTTCGAGCCGAAGGTGATGGTGCCGCTCACCTTGCCACCGCCACCGCCACCGCCGCCGCTGCTGTCGCTGCCGCCGCAGGCGGCGAGGGTCGCCGCGGCCGACAGGCCCAGCGCGCCGCGGAACAGACCGCGGCGGGAGACCGAGGTCGCGCGGACCGAGTCCGGCACCAGACCTGCCAGGTACTCCGCCTGGTTGCGTGGACGGGACATCTCGCCTCCGGGACTGCTCGTCGTTGAGCTGATGAGTTCGGCCGACAGAATCGAACACGAACCATCAGGATGTGTCGCACACCATGCAGCGGCCGGATGCTGCTCGTCAAGCACCTGACCCACCTGTGAGCGGGTTGTGCCAACAGATGCAGGTCACGATAGGGACACGGTGACTGTCCCGGACCGAAGGGCCGATCGGACGGCGCGCCGTAGGTTTGTGTTCGTTTCCGTTGCCTTTTCGCCCGATCGACGCCAAGGTTGCCGTCGAGCCCGAGGACGTGCCGACGTGAGGGAGGTGCCCGTGCTCGCCAGGCAGCGCCAGGAGCGCATCCTCGAGGAGGTGCGCGCCCACGGCGGCGTGCGGGTGGCCGACCTGGTCGACCTGCTCGACGTCTCCGACATGACCGTGCGACGCGACATCGCCGCGCTCGACCGCCGCGGCCTGGTCGCCCGGGTGCACGGCGGCGCGACCTCGATCGGCAACCGCAGCGGCGTCGAGCCGCCCGCATCGGCGAAGGCCGCGCTGGCCCGCGCCGAGAAGGAGTCGATCGCGCGCGCGGTGGCGGCGCTCGTCGAGCCCGGGGAGTCGGTCGCGATCTCGGCCGGCACCACCACCCTGGCCGTCGCCCGAGAGCTGCTCGCCGTCGAGGACCTCACCGTGGTCACGAACTCGGTGCCGGTGGCCGACCTCATGCACGACCCGGCCCGCCACGACCGCACGGTGATCCTCGTGGGCGGGCAGCGGACGCCGTCCGACGCGCTGGTGGGGCCGGTGGCCGTCGCGGCGCTGCGCAGCCTGCACGTCGACACCCTCGTGCTGGGCTGCCACGGCATCGCGCCCGACGTCGGGCTCACGACGCCGAACGTCGAGGAGGCCGAGACCGACCGGGCGCTGCTGCAGTCGGCCCGCCGGCTCGTGGTGGCCGCCGACCACACCAAGTGGGGCGTCGTCGGGCTGGCCGGCTTCGCGGCGCTGGAGGAGATCGACGTGCTGGTGACCGACCGCGGCCTGGCCCGCAGCGCGCAGCGGGTGCTGTCGCGCAGCGTCGGGCGGCTCGTGGTCGCCGACGACGACGAGCTGGTGCCGGCCGCACCCGACCCCGACCCCCGCGACGACGTCGCCGCACCCGTGGAGGAGGTGGGATGACCACCGAGCACCGGGTCCGCCGCAGCGTCGGCACGCTGACCGACGGCCGCGAGATCATCTACTTCGACGACACCGAGCCGTACCTGTCGGGCGAGGCGACGCGCGTCGTCCCCGACCGGCGTCCGCTCGGACCGGCCGGCGCCGCCGGCGAGCGCCGGTACGACCCGCTGGCCGGCGAGTGGGTGGTGATCGCCGCGCACCGCATGGACCGCACCTTCCTGCCACCCGCCGACGAGTGCCCCCTGTGCCCCACCGGCCGCGGCAGCGTGCCGAGCGAGGTGCCGGCCGACGGGTACGACGTCGTGGTGTTCGAGAACCGCTTCCCGTCGCTGAGCACGCGCACGCTCGACGGCATCCCGAGCACCGTCGACGACGAGCCGCTGGTCCCCCGCGCCCCGGCGTTCGGCCGCTGCGAGGTCGTGTGCTTCACCGACGACCACGGCGGCACGTTCGCCGACCTCACCACGGACCGGGCACGCACCGTCGTCGAGGCCTGGGCCGACCGCACCCGCGAGCTGTCGGCCCTCGACGGCGTCGAGTCGGTGTTCCCCTTCGAGAACCGCGGCAAGGAGATCGGCGTCACGCTGGCGCACCCACACGGCCAGATCTACGCCTACCCGTTCGTGCCGCCGCGCACCGAGCAGCTGCTGCGGCTGGCCCGCGAGCACCGCGAGCGCACCGGCGGCGACCTCATGGGCGACGTGCTGGCCGCCGAGCGGCGCAGCGGCCGCCGGGTGCTGGTCGACGGCGAGCACTGGACGGCGTACGTGCCGGCCGCCGCGCGCTGGCCGGTCGAGGTGCACCTGACCCCGCACCGCGCCGTCCCCGACCTCGCCGCGCTGGAGGAGGACGAGCGGGCCGAGCTGGCCGCCGTCTACCTCGACGTGCTGCGCCGGCTCGACCGGTTCCACGTCACCGACGACGGCTCGGTGCGGCTGCCGTACATCGCCGGGTGGCACCAGGCCCCGGTGCACGCCGGCCGCGACCTCGTGCGGCTGCAGCTGCAGATCACCTCGGTGCTGCGGGCGCCGGGCAAGCTGAAGTACCTGGCCGGCAGCGAGTCGGGCATGGGCGCGTTCATCAACGACACCACGCCCGAGCGGATCGCCGACCGGCTGCGCGAGGTGGCCGGGTGAGCGGCCTGACCTGGCACGCGTGCGACGACGAGCACGAGCGGGCAGCCCGCCTGCAGACGGCCTTCCGCGATGCCTACGGCGTCGCGCCCGAGGGCGTGTGGGCCGCGCCGGGCCGGGTGAACCTGGTCGGCGAGCACGTCGACTACGTGGGCGGACTGTGCCTGCCGTTCGCCCTGCCGCACACCACGCTCGTGGCCGCCGGCGGCGTCGACGGAGCCGACGGCACGCCCCCGCAGCTCGAGGCCCGCTCGGTGCAGCGCGCCGGCGACGACGTCCGCGTCGCGCTGTCGGACGTCGCGGCGGGCACCCCCGGCGGGTGGGGCGCCTACGTGGCCGGCGCCGCCGCGGTGCTGGCCGAGCGGCGCCCCGAGGCGCTGTCGTCCGCGCGCCTGCTGCTCGACAGCCAGGTGCCGGTCGGCGCCGGCCTGTCGTCGTCGGCGGCGCTGTCGTGCGGCTCGGCCGTCGCGCTGGACGCGTTGTGGCGCACCGGGTTGCTCGACGCCGAGGGCGGACGCACCGAGCTGGCGGCCGTCGGGGTGCGGGCCGAGAACGAGGTCGCGCAGGCCCCCACCGGTGGCATGGACCAGGCCGCGGCGATGCGCTGCACGGCCGGCCACGCGCTGCTGCTCGACACCCGCGACGGTTCGGTGCGGCAGGTGCCGTTCGCGCCGGGTGACGACGGGCTCGCGCTGCTGGTGATCGACACCCGCGCGCACCACGAGCTGAACGACGGTCAGTACGGCGAGCGCCGGTCCGCCTGCGAGCGCGCCGCCGAGGTGCTGGGCGTGCCGAGCCTGCGGGACGTCGTCGACTCGCTCGACGACGGCCCGGACGGCGACCTCGACGCCGTGCTGGCCCGGCTCGACGACGCCGACCTGCACCCCGTCGTCCGGCACGTCGTCACCGAGATCCAGCGGGTGTCGGACGTCGTGGCGCTGCTCGACGCCGGGCGGGTGCGCGAGATCGGGCCGCTGCTCGACGCGTCGCACGCCTCGCTGCGCGACGACTACCGCGTGTCGTGCGACGAGCTCGACGTGGCCTGCGAGGCCGCGCTCACGGCGGGTGCGCTCGGTGCCCGGATGACCGGTGGCGGCTTCGGCGGCTCGGCGATCGCGCTGGTCGAGGCGGACGCCGTCGACGCGGTGGCGGGCGCCGTGCACGAGGCGTTCGGCCGCGCCGGGTTCGAGGCACCGGCGTTCCTGCTGGCCGAGCCCTCCCCCGCCGCCCACCGGGTGCTCTAGGCAGCGAGCGCCCGCGGCGGCACACTGACGCCGTGCCGTACGACGTGCGGGCCGCCTCCGGGTCGTTGCGCGAACCCGGCCTGCCCGTGCTGCCGCACCGCTGGACCGACGGCGGGGTGTCGGTGCGCACCGACTTCACCGGCGCGCACCTGCTGCACCTGTCGGTGGCCGGCTGCGTGCTGAACGACGTGCACCGCGAGGCGCCCGGGCTCGGCGTCGTGGTCGACGGGGTGCGGGTGACGGCGTCCGGCGACCTCGACCCGACGACGTGGGCCTCGACGGGCATCACCTACCTGGTCGACGTCGACGGCCCGAGCGGCCCCGAGCAGGTCGCCGCGCTGCTGACGCGGGTCGACGCGGTCGCCGAGATCCCGCGGGCCCTGCGGGTCGGGACCGTGGTGCAGCGGGCCGGCGCGGCGGACTGACCGTGGCGCACCCCCGGATGTTCACCGACGACGACCCGCACCTCGACGTCGTCCGCCGGGTCTGCCTGGCGCTGCCCGAGGCCGCGGAGGTCGAGGCGTGGGGCCGGCCGACGTTCCGGGCCGGCTCGCGCGGGAAGATCTTCGCGGTCTTCAGCGGCGTCGACGAGCACCCGTGGTCGCTGATCCTGCGCGCCGACCCCGACGAGCGGCCGGCGCTGCTGCAGGACCCCCGCTGCTTCCTGGCGCCCCACTACCGCACCGCCCCCTGGCTCTCGCTCGACCTCGACGCCGCGCCCCTCGACGAGACCGAGCTGCGCGAGCTGGTCGAGACGTCGTACCGCTCGGTGGCCCTGCAGCGGCAGCTGCGGCAGCTGGGCTAGCGGCTCGCGAGCACGACCGCGAGCGCCAGCACCGCGGGCACGGTCTGCACCAGCAGGATGCGCCGGCTCACGGTCAGCGCGCCGACCAGCCCCGCGACCGCGACGCAGGCCAGGAAGAACGTCTCGACCTGCCGCTGCAGGTCACCGGACGCGAGCAGCCCCCACACCAGCCCGGCGACGAGGAACCCGTTGTAGAGCCCCTGGTTCAGCGCGAGCGTGGCGGTGCTCTCGGCGAACTCGGGCGTGGTGCCGAACGCGGCGCGCCCGCGCGGGGTGCGCCAGAGCACCATCTCGAGCAGCACGACGTAGACGTGGATCAGCGCGACCAGCGCGACCAGGACCTGCCCGAGGGTGTGCACGGCCGGGAACCTACAGCGCGGGCGGGCGCACCGTCAGAGGTCGTAGTCGACGACGACGGCGGCGTGGTCGCTCCACCGCTCGGCGTACGTCGCGGCGCGTCCGACCTCGGCGCGGCGGGCCAGCGCGGCCAGCGGGCGGGTCGCGAGCTGGTGGTCGATCCGCCAGCCGGTGTCGTCGTCGAACGCCCGGCCGCGCCACGACCACCAGGTGTACGGGCCGGGCCGGTCGCCGGCGAGCGCGCGGGGCACGTCGACCCATCCGCCGCGCGGCCCGAGCCACCGGTCGAGCACCGCCCGCTCGGACGGCAGGAACCCGCTGCTGCGCAGGTTGCCGCGCCAGCTGCGCAGATCGGCCTCGCGGTGGGCGACGTTCAGGTCGCCGGTGACCAGCGCCAGCGCGGCCGGGTCGCGGCGCAGCTCGGTCATCCGGCGCGACATCGCCCGCAGGAAGCGCTCCTTCTCGTCCTGCCGGGGCGTGCCCGCCTCGCCGGTGGGGACGTACACCGAGACCACCGTCACCGTGCGACCGCGGACGTCGAGGTCGGCCTCTGCCCAGCGCCCGGCGTCCGCCGTCCGACGCGTGAGGCCGGTGCGGACGGCGAGCGGCGCGGCGCGGGTGACGACGGCGACGCCGGCCCGGCCCCGGGTGCGGCTCTCGGTGTGCACGACGTACCAGCGGGCGAAGCCGCCGGCGTCGAGCACCTCGCGCAGCTGCGCGTCGTCGGCCCGCACCTCCTGCAGGCACAGGACGTCGGGCTGCTGCGCGCTGAGCCAGGCGAGACCGCCGCGACGGGAGGCGGCGCGGACGCCGTTCACGTTGGCGGTGACGACGCGGAGCACCCGCAGATGGTGTCGTACGGCGGTGCCGGGCACCTCGCCGGGAGCAGCGCTCGACCTGGCGGCGGGGGGTGGGTGGTCCGTCGCGGCCCCCCGAGACCGGCTGAGCCGGCAGAGCGCGTGGACCCGTTCGTGGTGCGGGTGGTGGGGTCAGGCGGGCTTGATGAAGACGGTGACGGCGGTGTAGCGGCCCTTCGACCAGACGGTCGCGACGCCGACGCGGGTGACCTTCTTGTCGAGCAGGTTGGCCTTGTGGCCGGGCGAGTGCATCCAGAGCGAGACCATCTTCGCCGAGCTGACGTTGCCGCGGGCGATGTTCTCGGACGCGCGGACGGCGTGGCACTTGGCGAGGATGCGGCCGAGGTCCTGGTGCTGGATGCTGCGGTTGCTGATCTTGCGCGCCCACGCCTCGGCGTAGTGGTTGGCGCACTTGTCGGTCTTGAGCTTCTTGCGC
Source organism: Angustibacter aerolatus (assembly GCF_054776675.1). Taxonomy (NCBI): domain Bacteria; kingdom Bacillati; phylum Actinomycetota; class Actinomycetes; order Kineosporiales; family Kineosporiaceae; genus Angustibacter; species Angustibacter aerolatus. Next base: position 4,460 of record NZ_BAAHBM010000016.1, on the reverse strand, counting down.
TCGTGGTCGGATCGGGCGGCGTTCATGGCCTTCTGCACCTTGGCCTCGTAGCGGTTCTGCGCGGCTGCACTGGGTGCGGCCTCCGCGGAGGCCGCCGTGGTGACCGGCACCACGGCCGTCGCGGCGAGCGCGACGACGGCGGCCCAGCGGCCAGGTGTCGAGAGTCGGGAGAGCATCGGCGCACCGTAGTGGCCTTTGTCGCGAATGCGCCAGTCTCGTGTCACGGGCTGCTGTCGGCTGAACACGACAGGCAACGTACTTGCCGACTCAAGCCGTGTGAAGACCCTGTGACGAGCGATCCCCCGGCCGGCGCAGCGGGGCTGCGCCGACCGGGGGACGTCGGACGACGGGGTGCGGGCGTCAGGCCTGCGCGGCCGACAGGTTCTCGTCGAGGGCGCCGAGGAACTCCTCGGTGGTGAGCCACGACTGGTCGGGGCCGACCAGCTGGGCGAGGTCCTTGGTCATCTTGCCGCTCTCGACCGTCTCGATGCAGACCCGCTCGAGCGTCTCGGCGAACGCCGTCACCTCGGGGGTCGAGTCGAGCTTGCCGCGGTGCTTCAGCCCACCGGTCCAGGCGAAGATCGACGCGATCGGGTTGGTCGACGTCGGCTTGCCGGCCTGGTGCTGGCGGTAGTGGCGGGTGACCGTGCCGTGCGCCGCCTCGGCCTCGACGGTGCGGCCGTCGGGGGTCATCAGCACCGACGTCATGAGGCCGAGCGAGCCGAAGCCCTGGGCCACGGTGTCGGACTGCACGTCGCCGTCGTAGTTCTTGCAGGCCCAGACGTAGCCGCCCTCCCACTTCATCGCGGCGGCGACCATGTCGTCGATGAGACGGTGCTCGTAGGTCAGGCCGGCGGCGTCGAAGTCGGTCTTGAACTCGGCCTCGAAGATGCGCTCGAAGGTGTCCTTGAACTGGCCGTCGTAGGCCTTGAGGATCGTGTTCTTCGTCGACAGGTAGACCGGGTAGCCGCGCTGCAGGCCGTAGCTGAACGACGCGCGGGCGAAGTCCTCGATCGACTTGTTGAAGTTGTACATGCCCATCGCGACGCCACCGTCGGGGCCGTAGTTCGCGACCACGTGCTCGATCGGCGCCGAGCCGTCCTCGGGCGTGAACGTGACGGTGAGCCGGCCGGCGCCGGGCACCTTGAAGTTCGTCGCCTTGTACTGGTCGCCGTGGGCGTGCCGGCCGATGATGATCGGCTTCGTCCACCCCGGCACCAGCCGCGGGACGTTGCTGATGATGATCGGCTCGCGGAAGACGACGCCGCCCAGGATGTTGCGGATCGTGCCGTTCGGCGAGACCCACATCTTCTTCAGGCCGAACTCCTCGACGCGGGCCTCGTCGGGGGTGATGGTCGCGCACTTGACCCCGACGCCGTGCTCCTTGATGGCGTTCGCGGCGTCGACCGTCACCTGGTCGTCGGTGGCGTCGCGGTGCTTGACGCCGAGGTCGTAGTAGCGCAGGTCGACGTCGAGGTAGGGGTGGATCAGCCGGTCCTTGATGAACTGCCAGATGATCCGGGTCATCTCGTCGCCGTCGAGCTCGACGACCGGGCCAGCGACCTTGATCTTCGCCATGTGCTTCCAGCTCCTCTTCCACGACGACGGGTGACGTCTTGACGTCAAGATATCGGGCCACCCGGGACGAGGCCAGCCGCGCGCCGGGCTAGGGTCGTCGAGCACCCACCGCCCGTCGTCGAAGGAGCCGTCGTGAGCACCACCCCCGTCAAGGTCGCCGTCACCGGCGCGGCCGGCCAGATCGGCTACAGCCTGCTGTTCCGCATCGCCAGCGGCGCGCTGCTCGGCCCCGACGTACCCGTCGAGCTGCGCCTGCTCGAGATCACGCCGGCGCTGCCGACCCTCGAGGGCGTCGTGATGGAGCTCGACGACTGCGCGTTCCCGCTGCTGTCGAAGGTCGTCACCGGCGACGACGCCGCCACGGTGTTCGACGGCGTGAACGTGGCGCTGCTCGTCGGCGCCCGGCCGCGCAGCAAGGGCATGGAGCGCGGTGACCTGCTGGAGGCGAACGGCGCGATCTTCACCGCGCAGGGCCGCGCGCTGAACGACGTCGCGGCCGACGACGTCAAGGTGCTCGTCACCGGCAACCCGGCCAACACCAACGCCCTCATCGCGCAGCGCAACGCCCCCGACGTGCCGGCCGAGCGGTTCAGCGCGCTGACCCGCCTCGACCACAACCGGGCCATCGCGCAGCTCGCCGCCAAGACCGGCGCCGCCGTCACCGACGTGCAGCACATGACGATCTGGGGCAACCACTCCGCGACGCAGTACCCCGACCTGTTCCACGCCACCGTGCGCGGGCAGAACGCGGCCGAGCTGGTCGGCGACCAGGCGTGGCTCGAGGGCGACTTCATCCCGACCGTGCAGAAGCGCGGCGCGGCGATCATCGAGGCCCGCGGCTCGTCGTCCGCCGCGTCGGCCGCGTCGGCCACCGTCGACGCCGCCCGCGACTGGGTGCGCGGCACGCCCGAGGGCGACTGGACGTCGATGGCCGTGGTGTCGGACGGCTCCTACGGCGTGCCCGAGGGCCTCATCTCGTCGTTCCCGGTGACGGTCTCGGACGGCGCCTGGAACATCGTGCAGGGGCTGGAGATCGACGCGTTCTCGCGCGGGCGCATCGACGCCAGCACGGCCGAGCTGGCCGAGGAGCGCGACGCCGTGCAGCAGCTGGGCCTCATCGGCTGACCCGCTGACGCACCGACCGACCGCGAGCCGCTGGGCGCGGCCGCCCCGCTCAGGCGGGGTCGGCCGCGCCCAGCTGTGCGATGACGCCGTCGAGGTACTGGTGACGCACGGGCGCGTCGTCGTGCAGCTGGTCGGCCGTCACCAGGAAGCGGCCCGGCGGCAGGCGCTCGGCGTCGGCGACCGCGTCGCGGTAGCGCCGGGCCGCCTCACCGGCCGCGAGCGGCAGGCGCAGGTGCAGCGTCATCGTGCGCAGCCCGGCCGCCTCGGCCTCGATGGCCTGCGTGCGCACCTGGCCCATGCCGTCGGAGAACTCGTCGGCCGCCGCGATCAGCCGCCGGGCGAGGTGCACCTCCTCGCGGTCGGCCGGCACCTGCCCGCCGTTGGTGAAGCCGATGAGGGCCAGCTGCAGCTCGCGCAGCAGGTCCTCCATGTGCACCTTCGCGGCCACCAGCTCGGGCACCGGAAGGCCCTCGACCGTCACGCCGAACCGCTCGTCGCCACCGGCGTCGAGGTCGACGTCACCCGTCCACAGCTGCACCAGCTGCTCGGCACCGACCTCGGCCGGGTCGACCTCACCGCCCAGCTCGCACCAGACGAACTTGCCCCCCGCGGGCAGGTGCTCGACGCCCCAGCGCGAGGCGAGCGCCTGCACCATCATCAGGCCGCGGCCGCTCATCGCGGTGTCGGCGAGCGTGCCGGGCCGCAGCAGGGCCGACGAGCCGTCCTGCACCTCGAGCCGCACGACGCCGTCGCGACGCAGCAGCCGCACCTCGAAGTCGGTGCGGGCGTGCAGCACCACGTTCGTCACCAGCTCGGTGGCCGCCAGCTCGACGTCGAGCGAGGGCACGAGCGACGCGACGTCGGCGGTCTGCTCGGCCACGAACCGGCGCACGGCCGAGCCGACCCGCGGCTCGCAGGCGAACCGGCGCGACGCCACGAGGTGGGTCTCGGAGCGGTCGGCACCGAGGTCGCTTCGGGACGCACAGGGCATGCCGACGAGTATGCATCCCGACCGGGCACAGGGAGCATGTGGGAGGCAGTGGATCCTGTGCCGCAGAGCGAATGACACCGGTGACCTCGCACGATGCGGTGCCGGCTTGAGTTCCGGGGCCGCATCGACCACCGTCACGGTCGTGCCGACCGCCGCAGACGACGCTCCGCCGACCCCCGCCGGCGACGACCCGGCCGTGCGGTCCGCGGTGCGCCAGGGCGTCTCCGTCGGGGTCGCCACCGGCCTGTACGGCGTCAGCCTGGGCGCGCTCGCCGTCGCCAGCGGACTGTCGGTCTGGCAGGCCTGCGCGACGTCGCTGCTCGTCTTCAGCGGCGGCTCGCAGTTCGCGCTGGTCGGCGTGCTGGGCGGGGGCGGCAGCGCAGGGGCGGCGATCGCGGCGTCCAGCCTGCTGGGGGTGCGCAACGGGCTGTACGGCCTGCAGGTCGCCCCCACGCTCGGCGCCCGGGGGCTGCGCCGGCTGGCCGCGGCCCAGCTCACCATCGACGAGTCGACCGCCGTCTCGATCGCGCAGCCGACGGACGCCGCGCGCCGCCGCGGCTTCTGGGTGACCGGCGTCGCGGTGTTCGTCTGCTGGAACGCCACCACGCTGGCCGGCGCCCTGCTCGGCGACGCGCTCGGCGACCCCCGCCGGTACGGGCTGGACGCCGCCGCGGCGGGCGCGTTCCTGGCGCTGCTGTGGCCGCGGCTGCGCACCCGCCGTCCGGCCGTCGTGGCGCTGGTCGGCGCGGTCGTCGCGGCGGCGCTG